>DQGU01000194.1 GCA_003524565.1 Rhodospirillaceae bacterium | reverse complement strand
CGATCTGCAGGGGGGTGGCAGGCGCTTTTTCGTCGAGGGCGAGGGAGCTGAACGTCGCGCCATGAATGCCGTCCGCGCCAATCGCGCCGCCGGTCATGACGATGACATCGCCGCTGTGAATGTGTTTTTCCGCTGCGCTGCGACCATCGGGCAAATTGTGCGGCATGACGCCGACGGTGCCGACGAAGACCAATGGTTTGCCCGCATAATCTTCGTCAAAGAAAAACGCGCCGTTGATGGTGGGTATGCCGCTTTTGTTGCCGCCATCCTCGACGCCCTTATGCACGCCCTCGAGTATCTGGCGCGGGGATTTGGGGCCTTGGGGCATTTCGCCTTCGCGCCCTTTTTCGGGCATGTGGGGCGGGGCGAAGCAAAAAACATCCGTATTCGCGATGGGCTTCGCGCCCATGCCGGCGCCCAGAATATCGCGGTTGACGCCCAGAATACCGGTCAACGCCCCACCATAAGGGTCGAGCGCGGAGGGGCTGTTATGCGTTTCAACCTTGATGCAAAGGTCTATTTTGTCATCGAACCGCACAATGCCCGCATTGTCACTGAATACAGATACCAGCCAGTCAATGCCGCGTGCGCTGCGCACATCTTGCGTGGCGCGTTTAATGAAAGTTTTATAAAGGCTGGAGATATTGCGCGTCTGCCCGTCCGGTCCTGTGTAGTTGATATCGGCGGCGAAAATTTTGTGTTTGCAATGCTCGCTCCAGCTCTGGGCGAGGATTTCAAGCTCTACATCCGTCGGCAGGGCGGGCAATCCGGCGGCAGCGCGCGCGGCGGCGGTGCCGCTTTCAGCGTAAAAATCGCGGATATGTTTCATTTCCGCAAGGCTGAGCGCAAGGCAGCGCGCGGTGCTGAGCGTTTCAAGCTCCGCATCGCCGATGGCAAGGTCGATAGTATCAAACAGTTTTTCTGCGGGTGTCAGCTGCACGGTAGGCAGCTGCACGCCGTCGAAACGGTTCTGACGCATAAAAACGTCATAGGGCATGACGTCGATTTTCTGTATCAGCGGATTTGCCAACATCTCCGCCGACAATTTTTCAGCATCGGCGGCGCTGATGTCGCCATAAAGAAAATAAAGGCTGCTGCTGGCAACGCGCGCGTCGTATCCGGTTTGCTTCAGCGCCATTTCCGCGGCGCGTGCGGCGTTGTCGGTCACGCCGGGGCGAAAAGATATTTCGATGGCGTAGGCGGGCGCTTTTTCGGGCGCGGTGGATGCGTCGGTATGCAATTTCTGCAAAACAGGGTCTGCGAAAACTTCGTGCAGCACGGGCGGCGGCAGCAGGGTTTCGGCCGCAATTTTGTAAACTTTGATTTCATCGATGCTCGAAAGGCGAATGCCGAAAAATTCCAGCGCCTGACGGCAACGTGCGGCGGGGGCGGCGCTGGCAATGCGCCCGCTGATTTCGATGCGCTGCGTTTTGGTCATGCCTGTGCCCATTTTTTCGCCTCCGGCTTTTGCGCGTGCTCCTGCGCGAGTTTTTTTATAAACGCGCTGTAAGTATTATATTCAAGCGCCTGCCCTGCTGCGCAGAACGCATCGAACGTCATATCGGGCGTGCGCGGGTATGTGGCCTGCGCGATAACAGGGCCCGTGTCCATGCCATTATCGACGTAATGCAGCGTAACGCCATGCACGGGTTTTGCTGCGGCGAAGGCGCGTTCATAACTGTCCTTGCCTGCAAAATCCGGCAGCAGCGAGGGGTGGATATTGACCACGCGGTTGACGCCGCGTGCGGTATCATAAAAATCCGCCAGAAAATCCGCGCTCAGCAGCTGCATAAAGCCGGCAAGAAACAACCAGTCGATACCTGCCGCTTGCAGGGCTTCGCGCATTAGTGTTTCTTGCGCCGCCTTGGCCGCGCGCGGCGGCAGGTTTTGCGGGCGGGGGATAACGGCGCAGGGAATGCCGTGGCGCGCAGCGCGTGCGATGACGCCTGCCTGCGGATTATTGGTGACCACAAGGGCGATTTTAATTTCAGGCAGGTCTCGGCAGGTCGCAATAATATTTTCGGCATTGGTGCCGGCGCCGGAGGCGAAAACCGCCGCGCGCAGAGGGAACGGTTTTTGCGGACAATCAGCGGCCAATGTCTGACCTCCAATGCGCGCCGTTGAAATGGATGCGGCGGATGGCGTCGTAGGCTTTGTCACGCGCCTCCGCCTTGTCGTTGCCTGTGGCGGTAACGCCAAGGACGCGGCCGCCGGTATTCTGCCATACCTCGCCGTTTTTGCGCGCGCCTGCGATGAACAAAAGGGCGTTGTCGTTGGTCTCTGCCGCCAGCAAATCAGGCGGCAGGGTGATGGTTTCGCCAAGGCGCATGCCGGTGCCGAAAGTTTCGGGGTATCCTTCGGATGTCATCACGATATGCACGGCGCTGCCCGTCTTCATGCGCGGCGGGTTCATGGCAAAAAGCCGCCCTTCGGCCGCTGCCATCAGCAGGGGCACGATGTCGTCTTCCATCATCGGCAGCAGGATTTGCGCTTCGGGGTCGCCGAAGCGGGTGTTGAATTCGATAACATTGATATCCGCGCCGTCAATCATCAGCCCTGCGAACAGAAAACCTGTGTAGGGCGTGCCTGCGGCGGCCATGCCCTCCAGCACGTTGCGGAAGATGTATTTTTCGATAAAGGCGCGTGCGCTTTCGGACGGCCAGTCTTCGGGCGCGTAGCCGCCCATGCCACCCGTGTTCGGGCCTTCGTTGCCGTCGTTGACGCGTTTGTAATCGCAGGCATAGCCAATCGTCACAAAATCCGTACCGTCGCAAAGGGCGAAGGCGGAAACTTCGCGGCCGCTCAGTTTTTGTTCAAGCAGCAGCATGTCGGATTTCACGCTGCATGCAGGGTCTGACATAAACGCATGCGCGGTTTCAAGTGCTTCGCCGATATCATGCGTGACCACAACGCCCTTGCCTGCGGCAAGGCCGTCGGCCTTGACCACGATGCCGCTGCCCTCGACATCCCACTGCGATATTTTCACTTCGGCGTCTTCGGGCGATACGGCGATGGCGAAATCCGCGGTGGGGATACCGTGCCCCATCATGAAAGATTTGGCGAATATTTTGGAGCTTTCCAGCTTCGCCGCCGCCTGCGATGGCGCTGCGACTTTATATCCGGCATCGCGCAGCGCGTCCGACACGCCTGCCGCCAGCGGGCCTTCGGGGCCGATGACGACGAGGTCGGGCTGGAACGACGCGGCATATTTCAAAACGGCATCCTTGTCAGCGGCGTCGCCCGCAATGCAGCGCGTGCGCGGCAAAAGGGCTATGCCATCGCTGCCCGGCATGACGGCCAGCGCGTCCAGCAGCGGCGATTGCGTAATTTTCCACGCCTGCGCGTGTTCACGCCCGCCGGAGCCGAGAAGAAGGATGCGCAGCTTATTCGCCATCACGCCGCCGCCTTTTTGATGGTTTTAAAGCCAGCCGCGACATCGGCGATGTCCCATGCGTTCGTGAATGCTGCGCCGCCATCGTATTGTGCCGACAGCGCACGCGCGATGCCGCCATAAATCATTTCGGCTTGTTTTTTGACGTCCGCGGGCAGGGGGGCAGGCTCCGCGCCCAGTTCATCCGTGCAAATACGCTTCCAGTCTTTGTCGCCGCGCGATGCCGCCAGTTTTTTGGCGATGTCGATTTGCGCATACCAGTTGCCGCCGCGGTAAACGCTGCGCAACGCTTCTTTGGAAAGATGCACGCCATCCAGCGTCAGGCGCAGCTCGTCCGGCCCGATGGAATCGACCAGTTTGAAGCCGCGCGTACCATCTGCGCCTTTGAGGTCAAAGGCAAATTCCAGTTTGCCGTCCCACATCTCAACGCCGATGCCTGCGAAAATATCGCGCAGGCGCAGGGCGCAAAGACGGGTGAGGTCGCGCAGGGCTTCGAATTCTTCGGCCGATAGCGCCGCAATCTCCCGCGCCTCCGCATAAGACAGGTAGCGGTCGGAGGTTTCGAGCTTGGTTGAAAACTCGATAACGGGCAGGGCAAAAACGTCGCCCGCCTTTGGGGCGGCGTCGAGGCCGATATCCTTACAATAAGCGGCATCGCCCGTGCGCTGCAAAAGCGAGCTGCCCTCCGGCACGCCGAAGCGGAAGATGACTTCGAGCGGTACCAGTGTGTTTTCAGGCTTGGCGTTATAGGCGCTGTAATCCCAAACCAGTTTGCCCATGGCGTTTTTGCTATCGGGGCGGATAACATCAACCGGCTCGACGGCCAGGCAGCGGCTCATGCCATCCATCAGGCCGAGCGCGTGATGCGCGGCGCCGTGTTTTTTAAGCGTGCCGAGCTGCGGCAGCTGCGCCAGCTGCTGCGGTGCTTGCCATGATTGCCAGTTTTTCGCATCGCCCAGATAGCGGAAAAAGAAATCGGCCATCCACGCGAGCGCCGCCCCTTTGCCCTCCAGCAAGTCCGGCATTTGCCCCCAGTCGAAAATGGAATAGCGGTCGGAAAATTCAAAAACATAGGGTGATTTGCCAAGCGTGCCACGCACGTTTTTAACGGAGCCTTCGTAAATCATCGGCGGCAGGCTTGTGGTTTTGGCCGCGGCAAGGCGTTTCATGGCGGCGGCGGCGTTGCGCAGATTGTTTGCCCCGACCCAGAGCCCGCCTTTTTTCGTTATCGCCAGCAGTTCCAGATATTTTGCGGGGTTGCCGATGTCTGCCTTGGCGACAAAGGGCACATAGATCGGAAGAGC
>DQGU01000013.1 GCA_003524565.1 Rhodospirillaceae bacterium | reverse complement strand
TCCAAAGCGCCGCGGGCGCGGCCTGCGGGCGGCAATAGCGCGCCAGAGCCTGCTGCGCCGTGCGAAAAGCGCGCCAGTCTGCGGCCGTCAGCTCCCATATCTCCTGCGCGGGGCTGCCGCCGATGTAATGGCTGGCGGGGACTGTGCCCACATGGCGCGCGGCCGTTTTTTGTTTCAGCCTGCGCGATGCTTCGTTATCCGCCGCGTTTTTGATGACCATTTTGTCAAAGCCGAGCGTGCCGAAGGCAAGGTCGTTCACCGCCGCAACCGCTTCCTGCATATATCCCTTGCCCTGAAAAGCCGATGCCAGCCACACGCCGCGGTTGCCCGCCGCGGTGTCGCGGCGCAGGTGCACAACGCCGATAACTTCGCCCGCCGCGTTACCTTTCAGCGTGATGCCGAAATACCAGTCATCGCCCCGCGCCATCGCGGGCAGCGCGATGTTTTGCAAAAATTTTTGCGCACCGTCCGGCGGGTACGGCCATTTGACTGTTTTGGCGGAAAGATGCTGCACGATTTCCCAATGCGGGAAATGCTTTTGTATCGCGGGCGCGTCCTGCACATTCAACGGACGCAGCAGCAAACGCTCTGTCTGGATATACATGTGGTTTTCAAAGCCGGATAAATTACGCGGACGCCGCAGATGCAAAAGCGGCAGGGTCAAACGCCCTTTGCGGGCAATACTGTGCGTCGTCGTCGCATGGCGGCGGCTTCCGGCTGTTGAAATCGGGTATCAAAATACCCCATTCAAAATGATTCTGTCAAAGCTAATCCGCAAAATCCGCCGCTTTGAGCCGGTAGAGCACATGTGGACGCAGCGCGTGCCCCTCTGGCAGGTTCGGATGTTCGAAATCATCCGCAGGACTATACGTCATGCCGATTTTTTGCATCACGCGCCGCGACGGGGCATTGTCCGGCACGGTAAAGGCCACAATTTCATCCAACCCGAAGCCGCCAAATCCCGCCGCCAGCGCGGCGCGCGCGGCTTCGGGTGCATAGCCCCTGCCCCAGACGCCGGAGGCGAACCGCCAGCCGATTTCAACGCAAGGCATGCCACGGGCGCGGGCATCATTGGCAAAGGGCGCATCGAACATCACCCGCGCCAGCCCCGTCAGGCCGACCAGATTTCCGCTGGAAATTTCCTCGACCGCCCAGAAACCGAAACCGTGCGTATCAAAATGCGCATCGATGCGCTGCATGAACGCCGCGCTTTCATCGCGCGTCAGGGGACTTCGGAAATACCGCATGACCGCAGCATCCGTATTCATGGCCGCGAAGCTGTCAAGGTCGTCCGCGCGGAAACGTCGCAGCAACAGACGCTGCGTTTTCAGCGGTGTTTCCATCACTTTTTGCCCGGCACCGGTTTTGTGCCGCCAATCAGGAATGGGTGCGTGGTCAGCTTGCGCGGCTTGGGCGGTTTGACAGGTTTTGCTTCGGCCTTGGCTTTTTGCTCCGCCGCTTTGGTTTCGGCGGCAAGGCGCTGTTCTTCCTGTTTCAGCTCCGCAGCATGCTTGTCTGACGCCGCCTTCATGGCAAAGGCGTTGTCACGCTCGCGCTTTTTCTGCTCCACCGCATCTTCGCGGTCTTCGGCGCGGTCTTCCAGCGCGTCTTCCACGATGTCTTCGATGGCGTCCAGATGCGCATCCAGCCTTGCGGATTTGCGGCGTTTGTTGACCGCACGCGTTTGCAGCGCCGCTTCGGGGCGGTTGGTCAGGAACCATTCTTTCTGACGTTCCCACTCTTCTTTGGTAAAGCCCCAGATGCCTTCGGGCGTGTCGCGGTTGCGGAAGGTCGCATCCATGCTCATGAACCGGCGGCGCAGGGCATCCAAATCCTGCGGGGCGGAGGCATGGGCGAAAGCCTTCTTGAACACCACATCGCTGAAACCCAGTTGGCTGAAAGCATGTTCGTTAACGGCATGCAGCGCCTGTTCCATCAGCTCGGGCGTGCGGAATTCGGGATCCAGCCAGATGTTTTCGCTGCCCCGCGCGGAATCGCGGCGCAGGTGGGCGACGCCGATGATTTTTTCCGGCTCGTCCTTGTGCTGGATTTTCCAAATCCATTCGTCTTTCGGCTCGGGCTGCAAAATGACGCGGCGGAAAACCTCGCGCGCGACATCGACCGCCGCCTTCAGCGACAGCCCCGGATGCGACAGGTATTTGACGATTTCCCAATCCGGCAGGAATTTCTGGATAAGGTCCACGTCTTCGACGCGCATCGGGCGCATCCACAGCTTTTCGGTCTCAAGCTCGTTCAGCTTGACGACTTCGATGCGGAACCAGTTGCGCTTGCCGACTTTCAAAACGTCGTTGGTTTTGAATATCAGCTCGGCATCGGGGTCTGTGTGCTTGATGCCGTTGATATCGACGCCGCCCTGTTTAATCAGGCGGCGGCTGTCGCCCTTGCTCTTGCCGGGGCGTGCCTGTGCGACAATATCCAGAAGCTCGTGCCGCGGCTGGACGATGGACAGGGTCGGAATATCGTCAGGCACCAGCCCCTTCGATACCGTTTTTTCGAACCAGTCACGCTCCGCCACTGCCGCCTCGTGCCCGTGGTAACGGCCGACAATGGCGTAGGCGAGTTTCATCTTGCACTCTTTCGGACTGTGCGAAAGCTGCTCCGCCATGCGGTCGATTTCTTCCAGCGGCACGTCGGTATAGACGCGGAAGTATTCGTCAATCAGCACGTCGGGAATGCTCATCACACGCCCGAACTTGTCGCGCGGACTATGGGCAAGGCCGATGTAGTTGCCGAGGCTTTTCGACTGCTTATGCTTGTTGTCGATGCCCTGCGTGATTTTGGTCGTAATGATGGTTTGCGGTTTTTTGTCGAATTTTTCCTGAAAAAACCGCCCCATCATTTCATTGAACAATTGGTCGGAGCCGATAATCGTCACATCGGAATCAACCATCACGGAATCGTACCCCTGCAGCACGGGGTACAGAATTTCGTGCATGTAAATT
>DQGU01000050.1 GCA_003524565.1 Rhodospirillaceae bacterium | reverse complement strand
TGGAGACCCCTGTTGCGTATCTGGTTTACGGGTTTTTTGCCGTGCTGCCGGTGGCGGCGGCATCGGCGGCGGGCGGATTTATTTTGTCGTCTATCGGCCCGCGCATGGGTGCCTCGCGCACCGCGCGGATGAATATTTTGCAAGCCTTTCCTGAAAAAAGCGAAGAAGAGCGCGAAAATATTTTGCGCGGCATGTGGGACAACCTTGGCCGCGTGATTGCCGAATATCCGCACCTGCGCCGCATGGAAAGCCGCATAGAAATCGAAGGCCTTGAAAATCTGGAATTGATAAAAGAAAAAGGCGGCATTTTTTTCAGCGGCCATATTTCGAACTGGGAAATTCATGGCCTGATGGCGCAGCGCCGCGGCCTGCGCACCCATCTGCTATACCGCAAGCCGAACAACCCGTGGGTTGACGGGCTTTTGCGTCATGCGCGCGGCGGCGATCTGGTCGGGCATATCACCAAAAGCGACAAGGGCGCGCGGGAGATTTTTACACTTCTGCGCCGCGGGCAGGCGGTCGCCATCATGATGGACCAGAAACTGACCGAAGGCATTCCGATGCCGTTTTTCGGACGCGATGCCTTGACGGCCAGCGCGCTTGCGCAGTTCGCGCTCAAATTCGGCTGCCCTGTGGTGCCCATCGTCGCGCAGCGTTTGCCGGGGGCGCGTTTTCGCATCGTGATTTCGCCGCCGCTTGTTATCACCCCGACGGGCGCGCGTGATGCCGATATCCGCCATATTCTGGGCGACGTAAACCGCCAGCTGGAAAAATGGATTCGCGCGCGGCCTGCCGAATGGCTCTGGCTACACAAGCGTTGGGCGGGCATAGGCCAAGTGTCTGATTTAAATAAATAAAATACACAACAGGCGTGTTGACATAATCTGGATGGATTGCTAGATTATGGCTTCTGTTTCAACCAAAACGCCAGCGGCACCGTGATGAGCCCCTTCAAGAAAAACCTCACATCCCTCACGGACGACCCGTGGATTTATGTGCGCACGCCCGGCACCGAAAACGTGTCGAAAGAGGACGTGCTGGCTTTTCGCGCCAGCCAGATAAAAACCCTGCGCAGTTTTGGCGACAAACACAGCTTCATCAAACATCAGGACGGGCAGGAATTTTTGATTGCGCTTACGCTTTCCGCCCTGACCGAGCGGCTCGACCAGCCGAATGGCAACAAAATAGACCTGACCGCAGAAACGCTGCTGGAGGGGAAAGACGGCCTTGTCAAAAGCCTCAAGGAAGAATTCCGCCGCGCCAAGGAGCGCGAGGACGAGCCCGATATTTCCGCCGTCAGTATCAAGGCTTTCGTGCGCGCCGCGCAGAAAAGCCAATTCGAGCCGTTCACTTTTGCGGGAACGGATATTCGCCTGTCCGATATGCGCGAGGGCAGCAGTATCCATGGCGGTCCTACCATCAATTTCTCGCTATACGCCCCGCAAAAAAGTCCCTTTGGTTCTGACGAAGTGGTTATCGAAGGCAAGCTCAGCGAATTCCGCCGCCTGTGCAAGGAAGCGACGGCGCGTGGTGAAAATTTTGTGGATATGAGCGATTATTCGATGCAGAAATTCCGCGACGTGAGCCCCGCTGAAGCGCGGCGCCGTCATGAACAGAAAAGCCCCTGAGCATGACCGAGCCGCCTTCAAAAAAATTTAAAAAGAACCTGATGCGGGATGATGCGGCGGATGTGATTATCCGCGCGCTTGCGCCTCTGGATGGCGGCGGTTTTGCCGCTATCAGTTTTTTGCGCGAAAGGGTTGATTATATCACCGCGCTGGGCGACGGCGTTTCAGGTCTTTGCCTGAAAACGGGTGTGAAAGTCCCCGTGAAAATGGAACATAAAGCGCTGGAGGAGGCGATTTACCGCACCCATCCGCAGGAAACGCCGGTGCTTGACCTAATGGACGTAACTGGCGCGGCCGCGCAGGATGCGCTGTTTCCCAGTCTGCGTAAAGATTTCGCGCAGGAGGCGACGGCGCCGGACCGCCGCAGTCTGGATGATGTGCCGCTGCGCATCGCCTTTTTTGCGCGCCAGCCGCAGCAGCAAAACTTCAAGATGTGCGTGTTTGACGAAGATGCGATTGACTGGAGCAGCGTCGAAGGGCACACCGACGGCAAGAACGGCGCTTATACGAAGCTCAAACTGACATACGGCCACAACAGTCCCTTTGGCGGCAAAGAGGTGATGTTCGACATGCCGCGCCCCAAATTCATGGAGCTTTATAATCTTGCCAAGATGAACGGCGACGAAGAACTGGATTTGCGCGACTGGACGCGCCGCCGCGACCCTGACAGAACACCGCCGCCATCGTTTTACTGATACCACAAAAAAAGCCGCCTTTACTGGCGGCTTTTTTGTTGGGGCTTTTTTCTTACGCCGCGCGGGTTTTTTTATCCAGCAGCGGCCGCAGGAAATGGCCGGTATGGCTGCGCTTTTCGCGCGCAACCTTTTCCGGCGTGTCCTGAATAATAATTTCGCCGCCCTTGGTGCCGCCTTCGGGGCCGATGTCGATAAGCCAGTCGGCGGTTTTGATAACTTCAAGGTTATGTTCGATGACGACAACGGTATTGCCGTGGTCGACAAGGCGGTGCAATACCTCCAGCAGCTTGCGCACGTCTTCGAAATGAAGCCCCGTGGTGGGTTCATCCAAAATATAAAGCGTGCGGCCGGTGGAACGTTTGGCCAGCTCCTTGGCCAGTTTCACGCGCTGCGCTTCACCGCCCGAAAGGGTTGTGGCGCGCTGGCCGATGTGGATATAGCCAAGCCCGACTTCTTTGAGTGTTTCCAGCTTGTCGCGGATAGAGGGCACGGCTTTGAAAAATTCCGCGCCTTCCTCGACCGTCATGTCGAGGACTTCGGCGATAGATTTGTCCTTGTATTTAATTTCCAGCGTTTCGCGGTTATAACGCGCACCCTTGCAGGCATCGCAGGTGACGTGCACGTCGGGCAGGAAGTGCATTTCGATTTTAATCACGCCATCGCCTTCGCAGGCTTCGCAGCGCCCGCCCTT
>DQGU01000252.1 GCA_003524565.1 Rhodospirillaceae bacterium | reverse complement strand
GCCCGCCTGCGCGCGGGCATCCGGTTTGGGCAGTTTCAAAAAAACAACGGCAGTGTCTAGGCTAAGCCCCAGACCCCCGCGCGGGGCGGGGGGGACGTGCGTTGTTTGTGGCGGGGGCTAGCCAAAAAAGTTTGCCGGCGCTGAGGGGGCAGCGCCGGCAGGGGGGTACGGAGGGTAGTAACCTTAGGAAAGAGACGGGTCAGTCATGCATTGACGTCTAGCGTCTTTGCGGTGTGCGCGGTTTGTCGGCGCGCACGGGAATGGGCTGTAATTGCGGCGCGGGGCTCAGCGTGCTTTCGACCGCATCTTTGACGGCTTCGGCGGCTTTGCCGAAAAATTCTTTGCATTTTTTACCGAACGTCATGGCTGGATGCTCCTGCCTTGGGCTTATGCTTGGACATGCGCCGCGGCGCCGCGTTTTTGCGCGAAGTCGGCGTAGATAACCTTGTGTTCAGCCTCGCCCTGTTTTTGCGCGGGCAGGCCGCCCTGACCCATCAGATAACGCACGCGGCTCACGATGTCCTTCAGGTGGAAGGGGCGTGTGGTCACGGGGGCGGGGGCATAGGCGGGGGTTGCAAACGTGTCCATGGCAACACCGGCAAAACCCGTCACGAAAATGATTTGCAGCTCGGGGTTTTCCTGCAATGCCTTCTGCGCGAGGATGAAACCGTCAACTCCCGGCATCACGATATCGACCACCAGCACGTCATAGCAATCCTGGGAAGACATGCGCCATGCATCAAGGCAGTTGTCCACAATCTCCACGCTGTTGCCCGCTTTTTTCAGCGAAGCGTACAGGTATTCGGCGGTGGATTTATTGTGTTCTGCAACCAGGATGCGTGCCATTTTGAACTACTCCCCTATTTAAAACTGCCGTGGTGGTTGGTGTTAATCGTTTGTTAATGTCTTATGTTAATAGTAGAACATTTTCCAGAAATATGGTCAAGGGAATTTATAAACAAAAAGTTAATTTATAGAGTCATAAAATTACCTTTTATGATGCGGTATTCTTTATTTTCAATGGCTTAAAAAATGAAAAACCACCGCGAAATTCTTGACGGTTTATTAACGCGCAAGCGGCTACACTGGTTCAATATCCTGTGACGAAGGAGATTTTCATGCAAGTCCATTTTCACCGTCCGCGCTTTAGCGGATTGTTATTCATAGGTTTTCTTATCGCCGCGACTCACGCCCTGCCCGCAGCGGCGGAGCCGCGGGAGCGTTTCCCCGCCGGGCTGACGATTAACGACCTCAATACCTACTCCAACGAATACATGCAAAAGCAGCTGGCGCTGGACGGGTTTCTGCTGCGCCAGCCGGGCGCTGCGCTGGTGGATATGCGTAATGCGCAGGATTTTGCGGCAAAGCACATCAAGGGCTCCATCAACCTTCCGGCGCTTTTGATGGTGCCGGAGGTATTGGAAGAAATTTGGCCGGATAAAACGCAGACTGTGGTGACCATCGGCGGCGACAGTTTCGGTGGGGACGAAAAAATGGAATCCGTCCTGCCTTATATCGCTTTGCGCAAAGCGGGCTATGCGGATGTTTATCACTTGCGCCTTGCCCGCGGCGGTGCGCTTGCGGCGGATATCGACAGCCATGTCAGCTTCGCCTCCCTGCCAGAGCTTCCCGCGCCCGAAGTGGCTTTGGGTTTCAGCCTTCAGGATTTGAAAGAATTCTTGCCCGGCGTCAGCTCCACCGTTTTGACGGCGGAGGGGTTTTCCGCCTTGCGCGCGCAGGGGGCGGCTGTGGCTGTGCTGGATTTTCGGGTGCAACCTCAGGCGCAGCATATCGCGGGCAGCTTGAGCCTGCGTGCGCATGACGTGCAACCGCAGAGGTTGGCGGCTTTGCTGCCGGATAAAAACGTGCCGGTGGTTTTGGTGTCGGAACGCAGCTTTGGCGCGTCGCCTGCGGTGGATATGACGATGTTTATATACGCACATTTGCGAAAACAGGGATATCAGAACGTGCGCCGGATTAAAATCTGCGACGGTGCAGCGGCCTGCGTGGCGCAGGAATGGCCGTGGCTGCTGACGGCCGATGCGGCCGCCATGCCCGTGCCCACGCCTGAGGGTGCGCCAAGTATTTTGCCAGCTGCGCCGCCGCTGGGGGCCGTCGGGCTGATACCGCAGGGGATGAGCGCGGAAGAATTCAACGTCCACATGCAAGGCGCGGGGGCGGCGGCGCTGACGCTGGATGAATTTATCCAGATGCGCGCGCAGGAACCGTCGCTGGTCGTGCTGGATATTCGCGCGGCGGAGGGCTACAGCCTGCGGCATATCAAGGGGGCGCGCAATCTGCCGCTCACGGAAATGACCGAGCATACCCTGCCGCAAATCCTGCCCGACAAAGACGTGCCCGTTGTGATGGTCTGCGACGAAAGCTTCGCGCCGACGCGGCGCATATCCATGACGCTGCAAGGCTGGCCGATATTAAAGGCAAACGGCTATACGCGCGTTTACCGCCTGAACCTCTGGCGCACGAGCGACGGCAGCAACCGCATGCTGGGCGATGCCGACATTACAAAGCAGGTGGAGTTTGAAGGCAGCGCCGTGCCGCGCCCCGCGCCGCCGCAAACGGACGAAAAAATGCAAGTCACGCCGCCCTGAAAAAAACGTATCAAAAAAATGCAGCAAAAAACCCCGCAAGGATTTTGCGGGGTTTTTTGTCGGGGGAGAGCAGTCAGCTTACTGCTTTTTCTCCGCATCTTTGGCAGCCGCGTTTTGGGCGCGAACCTGCTGGATTTTGACTTTCATTTCATTCACCGGCAATGCGCCCGGCACGATTTCTTCGCCAAGGACGAAGGCGGGTGTGCCGTTGATGTTCAGCTGCGATGCCAGCGTGCGGTTTTGCTCCAGCGTCATCAGCACGTCAGTGCTTTCGGCTTCTTCGCGCGCTTTATCGACGTTCATGCCGATTTCAGCGGCGATTTTGGTCAGCACGTCGGCGTTCAGCTGGCCTTGGTGCGCCATCACGCGGGTGTGGAAATCGAAATATTTGCTCTGGCGGTGTGCGGCGAGCGCCCATTTCGCCGCCAGCTCCGAAGAGGGGCCGAGGATGGGCAGGTCTTTGAACACGATTTTGACATTCGGGTCTTCCTTGACCAGCGCTTGCAGCTCCGGCAGGACTTTTTTGCAATAGCCGCAGTTGTAGTCAAAGAATTCGACAACGGTCACATCGCCCTTTTCATTGCCGATGAAGGGGCTGCGCTCGTTGCGGTACAGGCGGTCTTTGTTGATTTTGACGGCGGCGGTCTGCTCTTCCATCATCGTCTTTTGCTGATACGCCTCGACGGAGGAGAGGATGAGCTTGGGGTTTTCGTTGATGAAGTCGCGCACGATGCTTTCGACATCGCCGCGTGTCAGCACGCTGGCGGCGTTATTCTTGGCGGCGTCCTGCGCAAGCGCGGGCGCGGCGGCCAGCGTCAGCGCGGCCAAGGCGGCGCAGGCGGTGGTCATCAGGCGGTG
>DQGU01000198.1:1529-4392 GCA_003524565.1 Rhodospirillaceae bacterium | reverse complement strand
TCGCCGAGGCTTGGTAAATAGCGACAAGCTTTGAAAAACCAAAGCGAGGCCGAGAAGAGTGAAGAAAAATATCCAGACGGCCGTACCAATAATTTTGTTTTTATGGGGCGGGGCAAGGAAGTCCAATGCAAACCAGGCGATGAAAAATATAAGGCCAAGCCAAAATACGGTTGTAAAAATTACACGCGCCGCGTTGAAGGCGCTTTGCCAGAAAAGGTCGTTCGCCTGCGTGTTCTGCCGCCGCTCAACATGGAAAGACAAAAGAGACAGTCCTGCCAAGAGAAACGCCAATGTGCTGTTATCACTGCCTGCGGCGAGTAAGATGGCCAGTGTCGCCACCATTGCAAAAGTGGCGCCTGCATAGGTTGCCAGCCTGCCTTTGCCCCATGCTTCGCAATAAAGTGTGGCAAGAATGCCGGAAGCAAAAAACAGAGGCAAAATGAACAAGTTTATGGATGCGAGGCTGACCCCGTATCGATGTTCTAATGGAAAGGCGGAAGACAAAGGGCTCAGCTTTATAAGAGACGAAACCCCCGCTGACATCGCAAAAGGATATACGGCAGAAAGAAGAAAAACAGGTAAAAATCTTATGAAGGTTTGAAAGCCGGATATCTGACGTACCGCGTTAACAAAAGCTTGAATCCGGGGCATTTATTCTCTCATTTGGCAAAAAGAATTATTTGTATTTTTAAATATTTGAAACGGACTAAAAAATGCAGCCGTGCCGACGCGCCCCGTTACTCCACCCACGCAATACGCAGGATGTTGGTGGCGCCGGGGGTGCCGAAGGGGACGCCGGCGGTGATGACGACGCGCTGGCCTTTGGCGGCGATGCCCTGCTGCTGCGCTTGCGCCACGGCTTTTTTCACCATGTCGCCGAAATTATCGACGTCTTCGGTCTGCACCGGATAAACGCCGTAGGACAGCTGCATGCGGCGCGCGACGTGCAGGTTCGGCGTCAGGCTCATGATGGTCACGGTCGGACGTTCACGCGCGGTGCGCAGCGTGGTCGAGCCGGAGGTTGTGTAATTCACAATCGCCGCCGCGCCGATGGTGGTCGCGACATCCGATGCGGCGGATGTAATGGCATCCGACGGGGTGCTTTCGGGGTCGGGGTGTTCGGCGTCCATGATTTTGCGGTAAAGGTCGTCAACCTCCACGTCTGCGGCGATGCGGTCCATGATGGACACGGCCTCGAGCGGGTATTCGCCCGAGGCGGTTTCCGCTGACAGCATGATGGCATCCGCGCCGTCGTAAATGGCGGTGGCAACGTCCGATGCTTCCGCCCGCGTCGGGCGGGGGGATGAAATCATGCTCTCCAGCATCTGGGTTGCGATGATGACGGGCTTGCCGGCCTGACGGCAGTGGCGCACCACGCGTTTTTGCACGCTGGGCACTTTTTCGGCGGGGATTTCAACGCCCAGGTCGCCGCGCGCCAGCATCACGGCATCGGCGAGGTCGATGATGGGCTCCAGCTGCGCGATGGCGGAGGGCTTTTCCAGCTTCACCATCACCTTCGCGCGGCCGTCAATCAGCTTGCGCGCCTCGGCCACGTCCTGCGGTGTTTGCACGAAGGAAAGGGCAATCCATTCAACGCCCATCGCAATCGCGGCTTCAAGGTCGCGGCGGTCTTTGTCGGTCAGGACGGATACTTTCAAAAGCACGTTGGGCAGGTTCACGCCCTTGCGGTCCGACAGGCGCTTGCCCGCGATAACTTCGGTCTCGACAAAATCTTTGCCTTTTTTGACCACATGCAAATGCACTTTGCCGTCGTCCAGCAGCACGTCGGCGCCTTCGACCAGCACGTCGAGGATTTCGGGATGCGGCAGATACACGCGCTGCTGCGTACCCGGTGTCGGGTCGCTATCCAGCGTGATGCGCATGCCTTTTTCAATATCGACGAAGCCGTCCTTGAACGTGCCAAGGCGCAGCTTCGGCCCTTGCAGGTCGGCGAAAACGCCGATGGGGCGGCCGACTTCTTTTTCGACCGCGCGGATGATGTCGAGGCGTTTTTTGTGGTCTTCATGCGTGCCGTGGCTGAAGTTCATGCGGAAAATATCCGCGCCTGCCTCGAACAGGGCGCGCACCATCTCGTGCGTCGATGAGGCGGGGCCGAGCGTGGCGACGATTTTGGTCTTGCGGTTACGCTTGAAGCTCATGTTTTTCAATCCGGCTTTTCGGGTGAATCCTGCGTGCGGGTGAATCCCCTGTAAACACGCGCCTATACAACCATTTTTGGGCACGGCGGCGCAACCGGTAATCGGGCGCGGTGGCGCGCCCTTTTTGCCATAAACGCACGAGGTTTTGACAAGGCGGCCCTGCCGGTCTATGTAAGCCGCAAAGGACGCCCGCACATGCAACATCTCTACCCCGTTACCATCCGCGAAACGCATATCGACAGCCTCGGCCATGTCAATAACGCCGTCTATCTGACGCTGTTCGAAGAAGCGCGCTGGGAGTGGATTACGGCGGGCGGCTACGGGCTTGAACAAATCCGCCAGTATAAACAAAGCCCCGTCATTCTCGATGTCACGGCCAAGTTCCTGCGCGAAGTGCACCTGCGCGAGGAAGTTGTGATTGAAAGCCGCCTGATTTCCTACGAAGGCAAAATCGCAAAACTGGAGCAGGACATGCTGCGCACGGATGCCGACGGCGGCAAAACCGTTTGCTGCGCGGCGGTCTTCACCATGGGGTTTTTTGACCTTGAAGCCCGCAAGCTGATTGCGCCGACCCCGCGCTGGAAACGCGCGCTGGGTTTGCCCGAATAATAAATTATAAATATCAGATAGTTATGCGGAAACGGACGGCGGGGGTTGACGCCGCACGGGCGCGGGATTAGTCTGCGCCACAGATTCTGAAAATA
>DQGU01000198.1:0-1262 GCA_003524565.1 Rhodospirillaceae bacterium | reverse complement strand
CCTCCACAACCAGAAGAAACATCATGAGCCTTTCGCCCCGTCCCGAAACAGTTGAAACGCAAAAACCGCAGCAAGAGGCGGATGTCGTCATCATCGGGGGCGGGCCGGTCGGGCTCTGGACGGCGCTGCAGGTTAAAAAACGCGCGCCGGATTTGCATGTGCGTGTGTATGAGCGCTATGGCGAATACCAGCGCAGCCATATCCTGCGCCTCGAAAATTTTTCCATGAACGTCTATGCCAAGAAAACCGGCGACGAAGCCGAAGCGCAGTTTTTGCGCGAGGTTCTGGGCGAAAAACTTGCCAATTCCTTCAAGGCGGCGGCAGGCACGGGCACCGTGTTCGTGCGCACGAACGAACTGGAACACGCACTGAAAGAGCACGCGCGCGCCCTTGGCATCGAAACGGTTTTGCGCCGTATCGACAGCCCCGAAGACGCCGTGCGCGAAAACCCGCGCTGCAAAACATTCATCGCCGCCGACGGCGCGCATAGCAAAATGCGCGCGGCATTGCTGGGTGAAGAGGCCGTGACCGATTACCCCATGCAATATGTGGTCGAAGTGAAATATCAGGCGGAGGGGCGCACGGGCACGCTCGATTTCCTCGGTGACCAGTACAAGGCGAACAAGCTGCTTTCGAACATGGTTTTTGAATATGTGGGCCGCGAAAAAGACGGCAAAACGCCTGTGACACTGCGCTTTTTTGTCGATGGCGACACATACGGCGGCATCCCGCAGGCGGGGTTCAAGGACCCGCTGACGGTGGGCGATGCGCGCCTGCCCGCGCATTTGCGTCAGGACATTAAAACCTATATGAACATCCGCGCCGAAAAGGCGGGGGAGGTTTATGCCGCAAACTCCGCCAAGCTGAGCAAGCTCACCCTGTCCGTCTATTCCGCGAAAAAATTCGCGGTGGCGAAAGAGGGGCGCGGCTGGTTCATCGTCGGGGATGCGGCGATGGGCGTGCCTTATTTCCGCGCGCTGAATGCGGGGCTGATTATGGGCTCGCAGCTGGCGGCCATCGTCACGCGCAAATATGCCTCGCCTTCGGTCAAGGCGGCGGCGTTCAATCTGCTGCGCCCGCTCGATAAGGCATGGGAATTTACGGGCGCGCATGGCAAAAACATGGCGCTCAAGGCCTATGACGCGTTTCGCGGCGCGAGCGCCGGTGTGCCGTGGGAAATGGTGAAATGGGACGATGTCGATGTGCAGCGTTTTAAATCTGCGCCGCATCCGGCGTTTGATACGCCCGCCGCGCCCGCGCCG
>DQGU01000088.1 GCA_003524565.1 Rhodospirillaceae bacterium | reverse complement strand
CGACGGCCTGTTCCTGCAGGTGCAGCGTCTGGCGCAGCAGGTAGCCCTCGAGCTGCCAGATCTGGCGCTTGGCATCGTCGAATGCCACGCGCTCGCCGATAGCCTGGTCGTAGTTGGCGGGATCTGCGCAGGCAGATTTTCCGACAACCTCGAAGCCGTTCACAGACTTCAGAACGCAGATGGTTAGCGTCTCCGACGCACGGAAGAACGACGGAACGCCGATCCTGCTGTCGATGTATTCGGGCGTCAGGCGGTTCGGGCTCGGCGATTGCGCCAGCTTTTCAGCCAGTTGGTCGTTGTTGAGCATGAAAGTTTTCTCCTTTTATGTGCCGGCTGAAATCCGCCGCCGGCTGCGCGGTCGTCAAAGGTTCAGGCAAGCGGGGCTGTGCTGCGATGCGCAGCGGCTTTGCCGGCCTCTTTGCCCTGCGTGTCGCCTGCCATCGACAACATTTTTGCGAGATCATAAATCATAGTTCGTTTCCTTCTTGGGTTGTTCCGCGGCCGGCGTCATGGCTTCGGGGCTTCAGCTGCGAGGCGCAGGCGGAAAGCCTCTTCGGCCATTTTGCTGGTGCGGATGTTGTACCGGTCGACGATTTGTTCGCACGTCCGGAATGAATGCCCGGTGATCGACGCGATCATCGGGGTGGGCGCGCCGGCTTCCGCCAGCCTTGTCACCGCCGTGTGGCGGAGATCTTTGAAAATCAGTTCTGCCGTGCCGGCCGGCGGCGGGCCGCCCGCTGCGGCCGCATCGCGGATGCGTTTCAGCAGGTGCGAAAACCAGACGGCGGTATAGGCCTGCCCGCCTGCGGCCGGCAGCAGATAGACGGACGGGGTTTCGGCTTTGCGGTTGTGTTCGATCTGCGCCTCGATGCGGGCCTTCAGCTGGGGCACCATATCGACGGGCAAGACGACTTCGGCACCGGTCTTGCTCTGGCGTTTATAGATCGCGCCGTTCTTATATGCGCTGACCTGCAGGGCAAGCACGTCGCCCAGGCGCTGGCCCATCCATGCGTTGAGCATCACGGCGGTGCCGACGCTGAAATGTCCCATATCATCGGCGGTGCGCACGATGTGGTTGACGTGGGCATGCGTCCAGATGGTGCCTTTCTTGGCGCGGTGGCTGATGCCCGGGCGCTCGGCGGGGTTGCGCTCGATCATATCTTCGCGTACGGCGTGGGTCATGAGCAGGCGCAGCACGCGCACCACGGCCGCCGCCTTGGCCGGATGCGTTTCGCGCATTTTTTCGTAGAACATTTGCACAAGCCGCGGCGTGATGGCCGATACGGGAACGTCTGCCGCCCAGCTGCGGATGATGCGGAAGGCGTATTCGTACCCGCCGCGCGTCTTGGGGGCCAGTTCACGCCAGCGGCGCGATGATTTGTAGTTGTTGATCAGCGCCTCGACGCTGCCGATTTGCGCGTTCACCACGGCATCGCCGGCAAGGCCTTTGCGCCAGTTGTCGAGGTCGCGGTTATACCGCTCGGCCTCGGCCTGCGCGTCCTGCAGATTGTCGGCCAGCCGCTGGATCTTCCAGCCGGCAGCAACAAGGTCGGCGCTGGGCTGCCAGAAATATCGCGGACCTTTGCCCTGTTTGCCCGGGCGTGTGGTGAAATAGCGAATGCGGAATGTCGCCATGGTCGTTTGCTCCTTTAAGGTTTTGCCGCGACTGCGGCGGGGTTTAATCGTCGCCCCAGTGTTCACCTTCAAGGAATGCGCGGAAAGACAGCGTGCCGTCTGCGGTGGTGATCGCATGGACGCTGCCGCAGCGCGCGCCGTTATGGTCGATGACCTCGGCCATGATGCCGCGGCGCAACAGGCTATCCATCTGCCGGCGGATCATGGAGCGGTCGGCGGTGCGCATGACGCGCTGCATGCGGCTGCTGTCGTACCAGAACAATTCAATCGGGTATGCGCTGGGGCGCGGCAAAGCCTGCGCTGCGGCGCGCGGGAATTCAATGACGTTTTGGTGCATCGTTATGCTCCTGTTTCATGGCGGGATTGATGGGAAGAACAGTTACATTTGCGGCCACGGTATCGGCCAGCGCGCGCAGCGCGTAGCACAGATAGGGGCTTGCCTTGCGGTGCTTTTCGGCGATCAGGCGCATTTCGAGTTTCAAATCGAAATTCGGCGCGCGGCGCGCCAGCTGCATCATGACCATCGCATCGACGATGGCGGCTTGATCCGGCCGCATGTCGGCCATGCAGCGGTCGATGAAAGATTGCAGGATTTCCTCGGCCGTGTTGCGCGGTTTCATGGGCGTGCCCCCAGCTGCTGCAGGCGCTGTTCCAGCTGCGCGGTGTAGTCGGTCGCGGAAACCTTGGCGCTGCCCTGGCGCAGGGCGCGCAAGTCGGGCGACATCTGGCTATCCAGCCAGGCATCGATCGCGCCTTCGTCCCAGCGCGGGCGGCCGTTCTTGCCATCGCCCAGCACGGGGCGCGGAAAGCCGCGCTTGTGCAGCTGGTCACGCGTGCGCAAAAACCAGTTGGTGCTGCGCCCGAGCTTGCCGGCAACCTCGGCGGGGTTAAGAAGTTTTCTCATGCTCAAATCCTCTCTTCCAGTTCAAAGTCAAAGGCGATGCGGCAAGGTGCTGCTGCAGCTGCAGGATGTCTTGTTCGTGCCGGCGAATTGTTTTTCTGAGTGCATCGATTTCGATGTCCTTGATGATGGCCTCGTCGTGCAGCCGGCGCATGCGCTGGTGGATTTCCTGCAGCCGCGCCCAGCGGATGATGAAAAAGCCGAAGACGCGCATGGTTATTTATCCCCGCGGCCGGCGACCAGCTTGCCGTCCATGGTGTAGTAACAATCAACGGGCCGCAGCGGATCATCGATGCCATCGCCGACCGTGTGGGTGACGCGGATCATCTGCACAACCTCGACCACGGGCGGCTCCTGCAGGTGTTCATATGCGCGGGCATGGACTTCTTTGATAGGCGTTGATTTCATCATGGCGCGAAGCTCCTTACTTTGCGGGCACGGCGTTTGCGCCATCCGCGGGTGATACGGTTCAAAATGGATTGGATGCGCAGGGCGATCATGCGGCACCTGCCATCTGTTGCTGTGTCGCGCGCTGCGCTTCTTTGTAGGCGGCGCGCACGCGGCGCAGCGCGTCCTGACGTGCGAGAGGTTCGGCGGCGCTGTTCCAGCCGGCATCTTCCATTTCGATGATGGCGATGCGCAGCGCATCGACCAGCAGCTGCACGGTTTCATCGCCCGACAGCGGTGCTGGCGGCTGCTTCAGCTGGATAGCGCGGGCGCGTTTCGGCAGGCGCTCGATGTGCCCGCGTTCTTCGAGGGCGTTGATCAGGCGGTGGATGCCGGCTTTGGACGCCAGCCCCAGCGCGGCCGTCATTTCATCGTAAGACGGGCCGCAGCCGGTGCGGCGGTTGTATGCGCCGATGAAATCCAGCAGCTGGCGTTGTTTCGGGGTGAGCATCATGCTGCACCTATTCCGCCGGCGTGAAGTAAATGCCGCGCCCGCGGCGGCGGCTGGTGGCGATGCCGGCTTCCACGAGGGCATTCAGGCGCGCGGCTGCGTCGGCTGTGTCTGTTTCGGCAGCTTCGGCAAATCCCTTGATCCCGACCGCTTCGCCGGTTTCCTCGAAGATCGATCGGAGCAGCGCCAGATCCGGGTCTTCGTCCGTACCCCCCCCTGGTGCGTCAATGGTCATGATGACGTTCGGGCCAGGCGTCATCGCATCCAGCTGCGCGATCACCGCGTCGGCGGTGGCCAGCGCGGGGCCGATAGGCGCGTCGGGGTTGCGGTCTGCTTCCGCCTTCAGGTAGGCCAGAATGATCGCTTCGTTTGTGCGGGTGGTCATCGATCAGCTCCATCGTTGTGCCGCGGATGCGGCGGGTTGATGGGCTGATTAACAACAGAGTGTTGTCAGTATGTCAACAACAAAATGTTGTACGATTGCGCATTAGAATGTTTTTTGTTGTTAAAGTCCTGAATAGAAGGGAAAAGAAAACCGCCCCGAAGGGCGGTTTCATGGGAAACAATCTGCTTATTTCTCTTTCGGTGCTGGGTCAATAAATTCGATTTTCACCGTAACCCCTAGGGTGACCCGCTGCTTATCTATCCACCGGAGCAAGGCGTCGCGTTCATGCTCATTCCTTGGTGGCCTTACCCTCAAATGCCAGTCTTTTTCGCTTTGCGTCGATGACCTGAGCGCGCGATCTAGTCCATGAAGGTAAAATACTTGCGACCAATAGCCATCTTCTGCTGATTTATGCAAGTGCGCCCAAGCGCCACCAAAAATTATTCCCCAGCCTGCGCCCCATAAAATCGTGGCAATATCAGCAGAAAGCGAATTCTCGTCTGCGGGCCAGAATATTGATACCAAAACAACCACAGCAAAGCCGAGCTGGACGGGTGACAGTCTCAACAAAAAAGGGATTTTTCGTTCAGCGTTTACGGGATTTACCGCGGGGTGACTATTTCCGTTTTCTCGCTTCATCTTCTTCCTTGCTGTCGGCCGCGCCTTTGCTCAATCCATCCAGCATATGCGAGAACATCCTTTTTTGGCCATCCTCGAGGCCGCGGAATTTCCGCAGCAGGTCTTTTTCGCTGTCGTCTTTGGGCGCGGCGGGGCCTTCGACCAGATCAAGCGGGTGACATTCAAGGCCATCGGCCAGACGCTGCATCCATTCCCATGTCAGTTTGCGCTTGCCGTTTTCGAGGTTGGTGATCTGTTGCTGGCTGGTGCGCACGCGGGCGGCCAGTTCGGCGGTGGTGATGCCAGCTTGTTCTCTGATTTGTTTGATGAAATTGCTCATGCCGCCATGATGCAACAAATTGTTGTGTTCGTAAAACAACAGAGCGTTGTAAAAATCCTTGACGCGCGTACAACATTTTGTTGTTATTGGCGCATGAAGCTCAAGACGTACCTTATCGCTCATGATATTTCCTTCGCCGAGTGCGCCCGCCAGACGGGCCAGCACGCGGAGGCCGTGCGCCTTCATGTCGAAGGCAAGCGCGTGCCGGGCAGGGAGGCGATGGCGGTCTATTTCGTCTGGTCTGCCGGCCTTGTCCAGCCGAATGACTTTTACGACCTGCCCGCCCTGCAAGGCGGGGAAGATGCGCCGCCGGCCGAGGGTCTCTGCAAAGGCCCTGCGGCTGTGATTGGTGAGGTGGCGGCCTGATGTCGTTTCATGGGTATCCATCGGTTTTAGATTTGACGCTGCGGCCTGCATGCCGTCCTGCGCCTGTGCATTCATTTACGCACAGGGCAGGGAGGAATGACATGTCCAAAAAGGGCAGCGGATTGCAACAGGCAGAGGTGGCGGCGCGCTGGGGCGCGTTTTTGCGCGCGCAGTATGGCACGCGGCATGCGACCAAGCGCATCATGCGCGATTTTAACGTTGAAAC
>DQGU01000137.1 GCA_003524565.1 Rhodospirillaceae bacterium | reverse complement strand
GCCAGATGCGGCGTTATCCGTTCGATGACAGTGCGATTTTGCGCACGCCCGTCAGCGAAACTTTTTTGCCGTCGATGACAAGCATCAACTCGCCGCTGTCGTCTGACTCAAGTCCGGTAACGTAACCGGGTACGGATGTCGAAACGCTCAGCGATTGGCTTTCCGCGTCGAGCGCGGTGACAGTGACGGTATATTCGCCTGCGGGGGCAAGGTTGCCGTCGCTGTCGAGCCCGTCCCATGTGAAGTCGTGACGGCCGGCGGTTTTTTCGATGTCAGTTGAATAAACCACGTCGCCATCGGCATTTTTAATCGTCAGCGTGCCGCTTGCTGCCGTATCGGGCAGAACGTAGGACAGCGTTGTGCTGTTGGTGCCGTCGGCGGTGAAGGTGTCACCGTCAACCTCGACATATTTACCGATGAAGCTGACGCCCAGCGCCGTCATGTTCAGCGTTTGCATGGCGAGCAGGTTGTCGAGGCTGCTGTTGGTTTTAATCTGCTGTTCGACCTGCGAGAACTGGACGAGCTGGTTTGTGAACTCGTTGGTGTCCATGGGGGAGAGCGGGTCCTGATTTTGCAGCTGCGTTGTCAGCAGCAAAAGGAAGTCGTCGAAATCCGCGTTCAGCTGGGACGACGATGTGCTGGTGCTGCTTGTGGTGCTTGTGCTGGTAGAGTTGCTGACTTCCATGACGAAGGCTCCTTCTTAAATCTTAAACTCTGATATCGACGCCGCGCGGGCCGATATAGCCGCGGGCGATGTTGCTATCGGTTGCATTGTCGTTTGTTTCGGCGGCGCCGGTGATGCTACCGCGGCCAAAGCTGCCGCTGCCGGTTTGCAGGTCCCGTTTTTCTTGTCCGCCGCTTTGCTGGCGCAGGTCAAAACTCAGCGACTGGCCATCGGTATTGAGGCCGGATTGCTGCAGCACGCGCTCCAGATGGCTGGCGTCTTTTTGCAAAAGCGCCAGCGTTTCCGGACGCTCCACCGTCAGATGCGCCTTCAGGCTGCCGTCGTGGTTGAATTTGAGTTCAATATCCATGCGGCCGAGGTCGGCGGGGTCAAGCTGCAGCGTGAACGTATCCACCTTGGCGGCGGCGTTGCGCTGGATTTGTACGGCAATCATTTCGCTGGTCTGGCTGGGCAGTGCCTGCGCTGTTGCGCCTGTATTCATATACTGTGTAAAGCTGGTCTGGCCGCTGGTCGTCATGCCGCCAAAGGCAATATCGCCGGAGGCGCCGAAACCTTGCTGGCCAAAGCCGCCTTGCCCCAGACCGCCGCCCGTGCCGCTGCCAAGGCCGCCTGCGCTCAAGGTGCTGCTTTCGGGTGTCATGGCCGCAAGCAAGGCTTGCAGGGCGGTGTCGGTTTTGGCTGCGCCTTGCTGCGCCTGTGCGCCGGCTGCGGCGGCAGGTTGCTGCGGGGCTTGTTCTTGCGGCAGCGGTTTGGCGCTGGATTGTTTTGCATCGGGCGCCGGGGCAGGCATATCTTCGGCGGCGGCTTTTTGCAGTGGCGCCTCTTTGTTTTGCAGCGGGTCTGCTGCTGCCGTGCCTTTGCGTGCGGACATCATTTGCATCAGCATTGTTTCTGCGTCGGCGGCTTCGCTGCTGTCTGTGGATGCGGCGGTGTTTGCCGCAGCGCCCGGTTCCATACCGTTCAGCATGCCGGCCAAAGCCTGCATATCAATACCTTGCGGCATCAGCGCGGCATCAACGGCGGCGGCATCGGCAGAAATATCTTCGGCGGGCAGCGTGCCCTCCGCGTTTTGCAAAATATTCACCAGCATGGCGGAAAGGTCGCTGGTCAAGCCGGCGGGGATGTCGCCGTTTTCTGCGGCGGCCTCAATGTCCGCATTTGCTTCTGCAGCCGTGCCGCCGTTGAGCGTCGCGGCAATTTTTTCCGCCAGAGCCTTGAGGTTCTGCGGCATGTTTTGCAGGGCGTTCGCGTCCTGCGCCTGTCCCTCGGGCGCGAGGAGCATGCCGACAAAGTCTGACAATGTCGTTGATTTTTGCCCTTGCGACGGTTGCGACGCCGCAGCTTGCGGTTTCGTCGTCGTCAGATTCAGCATGTTGTTCATATCGGTCACGAGCGTGTCCTCATACATTTATCCGCAGAAAGCATTGCAGGAAGCGTGCCAGTTTTTCCGGCGGGCTTGAAAAAAGGGGCTAAGAAAAAGGTCGCTGCCGGGAAAGCAGCGACCTTGTGTGAAGAAGCTTCGGATGCGTGAATTCGGGAAAATCCGGCGCGGAAGCTTCTCCGTAGGGACTGGCGGGAGACCAGTTGGGAAAGGGGTGGTTTGGGTTATGAGAAATCTTAAAGGCTTTGGTCGAGGCTGAGCGACAGGCTGGTGGAGCGCGCCGCTTGCGCCTTGCCGCTGGCGGCATAGGCGTGGTGACGCTCGTCCGTTACGCTCTGGCGCGCGGCATCGAGGATTTTATCCACCAGACGCTGCGTGCTTTTCTTGACGTTTTCAAGAACGCTCAGGTTCTCTTGCAAAAGACGGGTGAAATCGGTGCGGGCGCGGACGAGTTTGTCGCGAAGGCCCGGCTCGACGTTCAAAAGCGCCTTCGGCTCTGCGGCCAGCTGCACAATCATATCGTGATAACGCTTGGCCAGTTCGCGCTTGTGCGCCTGCAAGCCTTCGACGGTATCGAAATCGTTTTTGCGCAGCGCGCCGGTTTCCTGTTGCAGCAGATTGCTGAAATCGTCCAGCACCGAAAGAACGTTCATCACATCGCCGCGCAGGGCGTCGGTTTTAGCAGCGGGGGCGGTTTGCGGATTAGATGTTTTCATGCTTGTTCTCCTTGCAGCTTTTGCTGGATGTCTATCATGGCTTTCTGGATATGGTCGGCAAGGCCGAGGCCGTTCGGGGAGCGGGCGATATTCTTGCCGTATTCCTGTATCATCATGCCGCGGTACATTTGCTCGCCGTTGCCGCCGCCGAAGATGGGGTCAACCTCGACGCCCGAAAACATGTGGTTCATCATCTCGCTCAGGAACATCGCTTCGAATTCGGTCGCAGCTTCGCGGATTTCATTGATGTTTTTGGGCAGTTTGGCTTCGGTGGTGCTGCCGTATTTGGCGGTTGCCATTGCGGTGTCATAGCTGCTCTGGGGCATGATGGATGCGCTTGTCATTACATCACCTCGATTTCAGCCTGCATGGCGCCGGAGGCTTTGATGGCTTGCAGGATGGTAATGATGTCGCGCGGGCCGACACCCAGGGCATTCAGGTTGGTGACCAGTTCCTGCAGCGATACACCTTCGGGCAGGACGGCCAGTTTTTTGCCTTCGCCGTCGTCCAGCACCTGAATATCGGTGCGCGGCACAACCACAGTCTCGCCGCCTTCGGAGAAGGGCTGGGGCTGCGATACCTGCGGCGTTTCGGTGATGCGGATGGTCAGGTTGCCCTGTGCCAGCGCCACGGTCGAGATACGCACGTCCTTGCCCATCACGATAACGCCGGAGCGTTCGTCGATGACAACACGGGCGACCTGGTCGGGGGCGATGCGCAGCTGTTCGATGTCGGTCAGCAGGTTGACAAGACCGGCGTTATAGCCCGGCGGTACTTTGACTTCGACCGATGCCGGGTTTTGCGCGACGGCGGCGGGGAATTTCAGGTGGCTGTTGATGGCCGCGGCAATGCGGCGCGCCGTGGTGAAATCGGGGTTGCGCAGCGACAGGCGCGTGCTGGCCTGACCTTCGAGGGCGAAGGGGATTTCACGCTCCACAATCGCGCCCGCGGAAATGCGGCCGGTGGTGGGGATGTTCTGCGTGACGCTGCCCGCGTCGCCCTTGGCAGAGAAGCCGGCGATGGAAACAGGCCCTTGCGCGACGGCATAAACCTGCCCGTCGGCCGACAAAAGCGGGGTGACCAGCAGCGTGCCGCCTTGCAGGCTTTTGGAATCGCCGAGCGCGGAGATGCTGACATCAATGCGCGTGCCCTGATTGGTGAAGGGGGGCAGAGTCGCCGTGACCATGACGGCCGCGATGTTTTTGGTGTTCAGCTTTTCATCGCGGACGTTGACGCCGAGACGGTCAAGCATACCGATGATGCTTTGTTCGGTGAAAGGGGAGTTGTTGAGGCTATCGCCCGTGCCGTTCAAACCGACGACAAGGCCGTAGCCGATGAGCATGTTGTCGCGCACGCCTTCGAAATCGACGATGTCTTTGATACGGGTCATGCCGCCCGTCGCTTTTTGTGCGCTGGCGTCAGCTGTGAAAACCAGCGTGGAGAGCGCGGCTGCCGCGAGCAGCGAGCCGAGGCCTCTGGATGCTTTTTTCAAACCTGCTTGAAAGTTTTTCATGTCTTTGTTTCCCGAAATCATTCCCAAGAGAGTGCCGTTAGATAGCGAATAGTCTTTCCCGCGCTTTGTCTTGCGAAAGCCGTGCCAAGCCGCTTTGGGCGGCTATGATTCTGAAATGTATCGGGTTTTTAGGTGTGGGGACGGCAGCGCGCGGCAGGTGCACATACTGTTTTGCACAGCGGGCGGCAAATATTGCCGATTGGTTTCGTATGCAAATACAGTTTATATTAAGAGTATGAAGATTGACGGCCCCAATAAAACCAGCGGCACCAAAGGCACCGGCAAAACCGGCGGCGCGAAAAGCACCGGCAGCACAGCCTTCAGTGGCCTTATTGATGACACCGACGAAACGGCAGGCGCCGGTGGCGCGGCGGGCGCATCGTCTATCGCGCGTCTGGATGCGCTTTTGTCGGTACAAGAAGCGGGCGATGCGACTTCAGAGGAAGCGGCGAAGCGCGCAAAAAAACGCGGCCTGCAATTGCTGGACGAGCTGGATAACCTGCGCATGGGGATTCTGACGGGCGGGGTGACGCAAGGCCAGCTGGCGCAGCTGGAGCGTATGCTGCAAAGCAGCCGCGATAAAGTCATGGACCCGATGCTGACGCGTGTGCTGGATGAAATCGACCTGCGCGTACAGGTGGAACTGGCCAAGTTCGGTCGCCGCTAACGGCTCTTTTTTCATATTTTACCAAAAACTTGAAGATATCCACGCTTCGCGGAACAGTAGGGCGGGGGCAGGCGTTGTTTCCGGCGCGGAGGCGGACTATAATGGGCGAGTCTCTCGCATAACGCGTATATATACATATTCAAGGTTAAAGGATGCACCAGATGTCATCGCTGCCGGAAACGTCCTCCACAATCCTGCCGCCGGATTACAAGCCGGGCGAAAAGGAAAAGTTCATGAACCCGGTTATGCTGGAATACTTCCGGCAGAAACTGCTGCGCTGGCGCGCGGAGCTTTTGGAGGAATCGACCGAGACCATCAAGGAAATGCAGGAAGACAACTTGCAAAAACCGGATATCGCCGACCGCGCCTCCGCCGAAACCGACCACGCGCTGGAACTGCGTACGCGCGACCGCGAACGCAAGCTGATTTCTAAAATCAACGCGGCGCTTGAGAAAATCGAAGACGCTTCTTACGGCTACTGCGAAGAAACGGGCGAGCCGATTTCCATCGCCCGCCTCGAAGCGCGCCCGATTGCGACCCTGAGCCTCGAAGCGCAGGAACGTCACGAGCGCAAAGAGCGCACGCAGCGCGACATGCGCGAATAAGCTTTCGCGTGCCCGTGCTTGCCATGGCACGAAGCCTGCAACAAAAACCCCCGACCGCCCTGCGGCGGGGGTTTTTTGCCGCCGATACCGGAGATAAACGAATATATGACCATCCACGATAACATCGCTGTTTTATTGCTGTTTTTCGTCGTGCATCTGATTATCGGCTTTGTGCTGATAACCCGCACGGGGCGCAAGCTGTGGCTGTGGACCATCATGGAAAGCGCGGCGGCTGATATTGCGCGCAGGCTTAACCGCGACGGCCGCAGCGATTCAGACCGCATCGTGCGCGGCGCGGCGGTTTTTATTGTCATGACGGGTATGGCTTATGGCGCGGGATGTTTGTGGGCGCTGCTGTCTGCCGGCAACTGGGGCTGGGCGGCGGATTTTCTTTTGCTGTCGGGCGCGCTCAGCGCCATGACGCCGGTGGCGGTTATGCGCGGCACGGCCAAGCGGCTGTCGGAGCATAAAGAAGAGCGCGCCCGCGCCATTGTCGCTGCGCATGTTGCCGAAGATTTGCGGCAGGCAGATGCGCACACGATTGCGCGCAAGGCGGTTGAATACGGCATGGAATCCCTGTGCCTGCTTTTGGTCGGGCCGTCGCTGGCCTATGTTTTTTTTGGCGCGGCAGGGGTTTTTGTTTATGTGGCCGTGATGGCGCAGCAGCGCATTTATGGCCGCGCCGTGCCTGCGCAGATACAGTTCGGCGCCACCGTGCGTGCGGCGGAGCGTTTGCTGAACCTGCTGCCAGCGGCGATAAGCGCGGTTTTGATAGCGCTTGCCGCAGGGGTGGTCAGCCGCGGTAAGCCGGTGCAGGCTTTGTCTTTGCCGCTGCTTCAGGCCAAGGGCGGCGACAGTTTTAACCGTGCGCTGGTCGTTTCGGCGGCGGCGGGCGGACTCGGGCTCACGCTGGGCGGGCCGCGCCGCTGGCTGGACGGTCAATCCAGC
>DQGU01000222.1 GCA_003524565.1 Rhodospirillaceae bacterium | reverse complement strand
TCGCGCTCCTTGCGTTTGCGCTCCAGCTTGCGATAGCGGCGAACTGCTTCCGACTTCTCACGCGCTTTCTTTACAGAAGGCTTTTCGTAGTGACGGCGCACTTTCATCTCGCGGAAAAGACCTTCGCGCTGCATCTTTTTCTTGAGCGCGCGCAGAGCCTGATCGACGTTGTTATCGCGTACGATGACCTGTACTATGGTAATCACCCCTTTCCAATCAAATCTCGGACGACGGTTGTTTTCCGTCCGGCGGGGGTATTGTTAACACAGGCAAGCCGCGAAAACAAAGCATTAAACGAAATATCCCCCCGCGTCCGCGCCCGCACCGGAGGTGCTGCATCGCAACATGCTGATTTTTCATGTTATTTTTTGCAAAAAATGTGTCTTATCGCAAATAAACGCGGGAAATTAAGTTGCTCTGCCCCTGCTGCGACACTACTTTAATCGTGTCTGCAAGAATCAAACATCATCGCCGCCATTATCGCCGCAGAGGGAGACACGCGCCATGCAAAAGGCTGTCACGCTGGACGACAAATATACCGAAGCCTCGGGCAAGATATACCTGAACGGCCTGCAGGCGATTGTGCGCATGGCGATGATGCAGCACCAGCTGGACGCGGCCAAAGGGCTCAAGACCGGCACGTTTGTTTCGGGCTATCGCGGCTCCCCGCTCGGCGCGCTTGATATCGCTTTCGCGCAGGCTAAAAAATTCACCGATGCGCATGACATCAAATTCCATCCCGGCGTCAACGAAGACCTCGGCGCGACATCCGTCTGGGGCAGCCAGCAGCTGCATCTGGGCAAGGGCGCGACGCATGACGGCGTGGTCGGCATGTGGTACGGCAAAGGGCCGGGCGTTGACCGCTCCATCGACGTTATCAAACATGCGAATGCTGCGGGCACATCCAAACATGGCGGCGTGCTGGCCTTCGCCGGTGACGACCATGCCTGCAAATCATCCACCCTGCCGCACCAATCGGAATATGCGTTCATCCACTCGCTCGTGCCCGTGCTGCATCCGGCGGGGATTGAAGACGGCCTGTTCCTCGGCCTGCACGGCATTGCGATGTCGCGTTTTTCCGGCTGCTGGACGGGTTTTAAAATCATCAGCGAATTTGCGGACAGCTCCGCTTCCGTCTTCTCCGACCCCTTCGCGCTCACGTTCAATACGCCCGCGGACATAGAAATGCCCAAAGATGGCCTCAACATCCGCTGGTACGACCCGCCGCTGGAGCAGGAAAAGCGCCTGATTAACTTCAAACTGCCCGCGGCCACGGCATACGCCCGCGCCAACGGGCTGGACCGCTATACCATCAACCCTGCCAAAAAACGCATCGGCATCGTATCGACCGGCAAAGGCTGGATGGATACCATGCAGGCGCTTGAAGACCTCGGCATCACCAAGGCACGCGCGGAAGAACTGGGCATCGCCGTCTATAAAGTCGCCCTTGTCTGGCCTATGGATATGCAAGGCATCCAGCATCTGGCCGAACAGGTCGATGAAATTATGGTTGTCGAAGAAAAACGCGGCGTGATGGAAGAGCAAATCCGCAGCCATCTTTACCACATGCCCGCCGACCGCCGACCGCGCGTGACCGGCAAGACCGACGACCGCGGCGCACCTCTGCTGCCGGAGCATTACGAACTTTCAGTGCTGCAAATCGCCGAAGCCATCGTCGCGCGCCTCAAAACCATTACCGACATCGCGCCCTTTGCCGCGCGTCTCGACATTTACAACCGCAACAGCGCTGTGCGCGGCAAGCCCGCCCCTGTGGCGCGCGTGCCTTATTTCTGCTCCGGCTGCCCGCATAACACCTCGACCAAAGTGCCGGACGGCAGCCGTGCGCTCGCCGGTATCGGTTGCCATTACATGGCCACATGGATTCGCCCCGAATATACCGGCCCCTTCACCCAGATGGGCGGCGAAGGCGCACCGTGGATTGGGCAGGCGCCATTCACGACCGAAAAACATATTTTTGCCAACCTTGGCGATGGCACCTATTTCCACTCCGGCCTTCTGGCCATTCGCGCCGCTGTGGCCGCGAAAATCAACATCACCTATAAAATCCTCTACAACGATGCCGTTGCCATGACAGGCGGGCAGCATGTGGATGGCGAGCTTTCCGTGCCCATGATTATCGACCAGGTCGCGGCGGAGGGCGTGAAGAAAATCCGCATCGTCACCGACCAGCCGGAAAAATACGCCCCCGTGCATCTGCGCGATGGCATCACCGTCAGCCACCGCGCCGACCTTGATAAAATCCAGAAGGAACTGCGCGATACCGAAGGCTGCACCATTCTGATTTACGACCAAACCTGCGCCGCCGAAAAACGCCGCCGCCGAAAACGCGGGTTGATGGAAGACCCCGCAAAGCGCGTGATTATCAACGAGCGCGTCTGCGAAGGCTGCGGTGATTGCGGCGTGCAATCGAACTGCGTTTCCATCGCGCCCGTCGAAACAGAATTCGGCCGCAAACGCCAGATTGACCAATCGACCTGCAACAAGGATTATTCCTGCGTCAAAGGTTTCTGCCCCAGCTTTGTCACCATCACGGGCGGCGATTTGAAAAAGCCTTCTGCCGCCTCGGTCGATGATGCTATCGAAGCGTTTTTCAAAGATATGCCGGAACCTGATTTGGGCGACTTGTCGGAGCCCGCCTCCATCCTCGTCACCGGCATCGGCGGCACGGGCGTTGTGACCATCGGCGCCATTCTCGCCATGGCCGCGCATATCGACGGCAAGGGTGTGACGACCATGGACCAAACCGGCCTTGCGCAAAAAGGCGGCGCTGTCACCAGCCATATCCGCATCGCGCGCAAAACCGACGACATCCACACGGTGCGCATCGGCACCGCAGGCGCATCCGCCATCATCGGTTGCGACCTCTTGGTCACCGCCGATGGCGATTGCCTGTCGAAAATCCGCCCGATGGGCGCAGATTTGGGGGCGACCAAAGTATTTCTGAACACCGAAAAACTGCAAACGGGCGAGTTCACCAAAAATCCGAACTGGGATATTCCGGTACTGGCCATCATCGAACGCCTGAAGGGGCTGACGGGCGCGGATAACCTGCGCACGCTCGATGCCTCCGCCATCGCAACCGCGCTGATGGGCAATTCGATTGCCACCAACATGTTCATGCTCGGCTTTGCGTACCAGATGGGCAGCGTGCCGGTGGCGGAAGCGGCCATCATGCAGGCGATTGAGCTCAACGGCGCCGCTGTCAAAATGAACCAGAAGGCTTTCGTCTGGGGACGCCGCGCGGCATGGAACATCGAAAAAACCACCGAAATCGCCCTGCCGAAAAAGGCGGACGATATCGCCACGGCGCACCGCACGGTATCGCAATCGCTGGACGAGCTTATCGCCCGCCGCGTGCAATCGTTGACAGCCTACCAAAGCGCCGCCTACGCCGGAAAATACGAAAAATTCGTATCCATGGCGCGCGATGCCGATATCCGTACGCACGGCAAGGCCGGCGATGTAACCGAAGCCGTGGCGAAATACCTTTACAAGCTGATGGCCTATAAAGACGAATATGAAGTCGCGCGTCTTTATACCGACGGCGCTTTCCTTGCGCAGGTGAAAAACACGTTCGAAGGCGACATCAAACTGACCTTCAACCTCGCCCCGCCGCTGCTGGCGCGCCGCGATAGCGAAACGGGTCATCTGAAAAAAATGGAATTCGGGCCCTGGATGCTGAAGGCTTTCGGCATGCTGGCCAAATTCAAATCCCTGCGCGGCACGCCGCTGGAT
>DQGU01000246.1 GCA_003524565.1 Rhodospirillaceae bacterium | reverse complement strand
CCGTGCCGGTGACAAGAAAAACGGGGCCATCCGCGGCGCCTTTGAATACGCGTTTTTTAAGCTGTGACATTGGATGAATACCCTAAAAAAACGCCGCCCCGTTATGATGCGGGGCGGCGCGTGTTTGAATAGCTATTGATTACGGGCCCGCGTGGAAACCTTGGCCGTCGGATTTTTTGGACGGGCTGGATTTTTCCTGCTTTTCGGTTTGCGGGTTGAACAGGAAGGTTTCTTTCAGCGTCGCCTTCATGTCGCCGTCGTTCTTTTCGAAAACCTGAACCGCTTTGGCGGCGGAGGTGATGCCCTGCGCGACCTGCGTTTCGATGACTTTCAGGTATTGCACCGCGTCCGGTTCAACCCGCGCGAGGCCTTGCTTGGCAATCTCGATAAGGTCGAGGGCGACTTGCTGCACGGTTTTGTTGCCGACTTTGGTGGCAAGGCCGTCTTTGGCAACGCCGTCCCGCAGGCCGATGCGCTCTTCTTTCGACCATTCCGCAACGTATTCCTGCGCGGCTTTGAACGCGTCCTTGTCGTAGAACAAGCCCGTCCAGAATGCGCCGACAGCCATCCAATGCGCAGGCGTGGGGCCGAGGTCGGCGGCACGGAATTCGAGCAGCAGGTTCGGCTTGAGCAGCATTTCCGGCTTAATGCCCGTCATGTGGTCGAGCAGGTCTTTTTTGGTCAGGTACTGTTCTTCTTCCGGCAGGTGCGCCAGTTCGGGCAGGGGCTTGCCAATCATTTCATAGAAGCTGTTCGGCGCGACGGCGATATAGGCGTCGTTCCGCACGATAAAGCTCATGGGGACGGACAGCGTGTGTGCTGCCCAGTCTTTCAGCGCGTAGCCGGGTTCGAACAGGGCATCCGGCACTTTGTAGAGCGGGCTGTCGAGTTCCTGCAGTTTATGTCTCCGCCACGAAGCGTGGTCGCTGTCCTTGCCCATGGAGAAGGGGGAGTTGGCGAAGATAGCCGCCGCAACCGGCTGGATGAGCAGGCCGAGTTTGAAGGCATCAAACGCGTCTTCTTTGGACGGGCTGTCGAGCGTGACCTGCACGCTGCAGCTTTGACCCCAAGCGGAATAGCCGCCTTCGGCTTCGAAGACGGGCTTCAGCGCTTTGAAACGCGAACGCTCGGATACATACGGGCAATCGTCGATGGACAGGTGCGGGTGGAAACCATAGGGCAGAACGTCGAGGCCGATTTTTTCGGATGCGGCTTTGGCGTCGGTGAAATATTTGCCGATGTCCTGTTCCAACTCGCCCAGCGTTTTGCGCGCGGCGCTCGAGAATTCAATCTGTCCGCCCGGCTCCAGCGTGATGTTGCCGGTTTCGTTTTCAAGCGCGGTGACTTTGTTGTTTTCGACTTCGAGCGCGTGCCAGTTGCCCTTTTTGGACAGGAAGTTGAAAATCGCGCTGATGCTCTTGGGACCGTTGAAGCCGATGGGCTGCAGGTCTTTTTTGTTCACGAAGGGCATTTCGACTTCGATGCCGATTTTCTTTTCCTTGCCATCGACATACTTGCCGTTGAAAAGGGCGGTGGCTTCTTCGACGATGCCGTCTTGGGTGAGGATTTCTTTGGAACCGGATTGCTGGGAAGACATATTGGTAAACTCCAGATAAAGATAAGTAAAAGTCATGCTGCCCTTAGGGCGGCGGCCTTAAGTAAGTCTTTATGGAGTTTTGCCCGTTTTCACACGAGGAAGGCTCCGTCCGCTGTCAGCGGATCGGTCGTCGGAGAGACAATGCGTTTACCTTCGCACCGGGCAGGGCGATGTATTCCTTCTTGTCAAAAATATGTTCCGTTTGGTGTGTCATGTTACTACTTTTGCAGAGATTCGGGATTTCGTCAAATAATTTTATGTCACGCCTCTGTTTCTTTGCTGTTTATCAGTACCTTAGGATTGTTCTAGAATACAAAACAACAGATTCTCCGCATTTTTCCGCAGCGAGGTAATTGAGATGCGCTCCCGTGCTTGTCGTTTTCCCCTTCTGGCCGTATCTTTTGTGGCTTTGTCCCTGTCTTTGGGCGGTTGCACCTTCACCAAAGAAGACCCTGCGGTGACGGAGCAGGCGGCGCTCAGCGCCGAAGAAAAAATGGCACCCGCAGAGGGCATGCGCCTGACGCGGCTTTTCGATGCGCCCGTACGCGGCACCGATGCGCGCTTCAAACGCCTTGAAGACGCTGTGCAAACGCTGCGCGATGATGTGGATGTGTTTGCGCCCAACATGGAACAGCGCGTCACGAACCTTGAAAAATCCAATGCGGATTTGAACATCAGCTATCGCCTGACCAAGGCGCAGACCGAAGCGCTGCTCAAAGAAGCATCTAAGCCGATTGGCGACATCAATGGTGTGCGTATTGGCGACCATCTGGACAAAACCCGTGTGGTGCTGGATATGACGGCCGTGCCAGAAGGCCGCTCGCGCATTGAAAACGGCGGCAAACGTCTGGCGGTCGAATTGCCGCGTTTGAACTGGAAAGCCAAGCAGACCAGTTTCAAGGCCGATGGCGGCGCGCTGATTTCGGGGTGGGAATACAAGGACGGCCAGCTGCTGGTTGACCTTATCGCCCCCGCAACGGTGAAAGAACAGCAGGTTCTGCCCGCCAAAGGCAAAGAGCCGGCCAAGCTGGTCATCGACCTTTTCGCAAAAGGCATTCACCAATAAGGGCTTAGCCCGCATCGGCGGGGTAATGCTCAAAAGGTTGATATACAAAGAAAAAACCCGCTGAACAGGCGGGTTTTTTCTGGACGCCTCCCGTTCAATA
>DQGU01000056.1 GCA_003524565.1 Rhodospirillaceae bacterium | reverse complement strand
TGGCGGCCTATAACGCAGGCCCCGGCCGCGTTGACCAGTGGATAGATGCCTTTGGCGACCCGCGCAAAGGCGAGATTGACGTTATCGACTGGGTCGAGCTGCTGCCCATATACGAAACGCGCAACTACATACAGCGTGTGGGCGAGTCATACTATATGTATCGCCTGCGCTTTGGCGAAACCGGTGTCACCATCACCGACATGGTTAAAAAATAAATCTGGCACGGCGTTTGCGTCTTTTTTCCCGTCTGCATCATCTGCACGGGGGAACTATCGCCATGTCTGCACCCATTGCGACACCTGACCGCGCCCTAAAAACGCACGCCCAGACGCCCGCGCGCTGGCAAAAAACTATCGGCAGCCCCGCCTATGCCGATTTGCCGCCGCTGCGCGCGGAAATGCGGCGTTTCCTTGACCTTGCGGGCAGCCCTGCGGCAACGTCCGACCGCTATTGCCTGTCACTGTGCGAGATTATATCCAACCTCGTCAAACACCCGCGGCAAAAGGCGCAGGCCGTCGCTATCACCTGCACGGCAGCAGGCGCGCATCTGCGGCTGGATGTTGCAGATGACAGCACGCCTTTTGCGTCATTCGATGCAATTTGCAAGAGTGCGCCCGCGCGCCTGCAGGCCGCAGGCACACTGGCCGAAAGCGGATATGGCCTTGGCTGCATTGTCGCGCAGCATGCGCGTGTATGCTACACCCCCGCCGCCGCCAGCGTTGACGGGCGCAACCATTTTACGCTGGAAGACGGCGCGCCCGCCGCCGCGCCGCAAAGCGCCCCGAAGCCGCTTGTTTTTCTGGTGGATGACAACCCCGCCGACCTCAAGATGCATCACCGCATGCTGTCCGGATTTTACGATGTCGTGCCGCTCGGCGATGCCATGGCCGCGATGGCAATGTTTGATGCGCGCAGGCCGGACTTGATTATTTCCGACCTGCACATGCCCGGGACGGACGGGGCGGCGCTGCGCAGGCGTATATCGGCACTGCCCGATGGCGATACCGTCCCCTTTATTTTTCTGAGCGCGGCGGCCGAGGGCATGAACGACGCCAATCTGCTGCGCCTTGGCATAGATGACTATATCGTCAAACCCGCCACATCGCAGGCCTTGCAGCGCACCGCAGAGCGTGTGCTGCGGCGGCGCGAACAAGTGCACCGTGCGCTTGAAAGCCGTTTCCACCGCGATGTGCAAAAATATCTGCATCCCCATTTACCGCCGCAAGCGGGCCGCTGGCGCATCGCCCTTAAAAACCGCATGGCGGATGCGGGCGGCGGCGATTTCACCCTGCATAGCGGGAACGAAGACAGCTTGAGCGTTATTCTGGCCGATGTGATGGGGCATGGAACGGAAGCAAAATTTTTCGCCTATGCCTATGCGGGGTATCTGCGCAGCCTGTTCAGGGGCGCGCTTGCGCCAGAGCGCGGCCTCGCCCCTGCCGCGCCGCATACGCTGCTGACCATGCTTTCGGCCGCGGTCGCGGCGGATGATTTTCTTGATGCGTCATTGCTAACCTGTCAAAGCTTCCGCCTCGCGCAGGATGGCACCATCACTATCGCCAGCGCGGGGCATCCGCCGCCGTTGCTGCTGCCCCGCCGCGCGCTGCCGTCCGTCTTGCCCGTAGCGGGCGCGCTGCCCGGCCTGGCCGGTGCGGATTATCAGCCGCTACACCTGCAACTGGCCGCTGGCGACAAAATCATTTTTGCGACCGACGGATTTTTTGATGCCTTCAGCGCCGAAGGTGAAGCGCACCCGCCCGCCGCACTCATGCAAATGCTGGATACCTGCGCGCCGATGGGCGCCGAAGACTGTTCGCATGAAATCTGGCAACGTTTTGAATTCTGCGCACAAACGCAAACACGCCCACCCGACGACGCCACCCTTATCATTGCCGCATACGGAGGTTCCGATGAACATCAATAACATTTTTGAAATCCAGCCCGCGCAGGATTACACGCTTATCCGTTTTTACGGTTTCATCGACGCCTCCACCGTGCAGCAAATCCGCCCCGTGTTGCAGCGGCAATTGCCCGAACATTCCGCCAACCTGATTATCGACATGCGCGAGGTAGGGTTTCTGGACAGTCACGGCGTCGGGCTTTTCGTGAGCCTTTTGAAACAGGCGCACCGCAACAAGGGGCACATGGCCTTCGCCGCGGCGAAGGGCCAGCCGTCTTCTGTTTTGCAAATGGTGGGGTTCAATGGCGGGCTGGTCAGCTATTGCCCGACACTCAGTGACGCCTACGCCCTGTTTGTGAAAAACAGGGCGGTATAAAAACGTGGCGATATGTCTGAAGCGAAGGCGGCGCGATTACTTGGTCGGCGCTGCGGGGCCTTCCTGACGCGGGGCAGAGGGCGATTTGGCCGGTGCAGCAGGCGTGAATGGCTTTTGCTGTGTTTGACCGAGTTTCGCTTTCATGCTCATGATATTTCCACCGTCCCGAAATGTAAAAATCACTGTTTGGGTATCTTAGAGACCCTTTGCCCCCCAAGTCAATTCCCTTTTGGGGTACACTTGGGAAGTTTTTGATATTTAAGCCCTTTTTCCGCCTTCACGCCACCAGACGGCGACCAGTCCGGCCAACAGAATCAGCAGCATCCAGCCGTTCGGCAGCAACGCCGCCGTGGTCACGCTATCCACCGTATAGGCGTTATTGCGGCGCAAAGCCAGCCCGCCGGCCTTCGCCCCCTCGCCGCGCGCGGCGAAATGCAGGTCAACGTCGTTGTTATCGGTGAACCAGACGACCTGCCCGCCGGATTTTTCGGCAATCGGCTGCAAAACTTCTTCGGTCGTATGTACCGCTTCAAATTCCACGCCCTGCGATGCGCCGACGACCACATAGGATTCGCGCGTGCCGTTGCTGAATTTATAAATGCCGCTTTGCTCCACCGTTTCGCGCGCCACCATCCAGCCGCCGTCGATACGGTTTTCGGTCTTGATGATTTTCTCGCTGCCATCGGGCGCGGTCATGCGCACGGGCTTGGGCGTGCCGCCCGCGATGTTACGTTGGCTGATGGTAATCACATAGCCTTCGGCCTCGGCCTTGATGTAATCTTCTTCCAGCTCCGGCTCTTTCATCAGCCAGTGCGACAGATTGCGCAGAAGCTCTGTATAAGGCCCGCGGGTATGCGGCTGCGCCTTCGACCAGAGCCAGATGTTATCGCTGCCCAGCACGGCCACGCGCCCCTCGCCCGCCTTGTCGATAACCAGCAGCGGGCGGCCGTCGAGCCCCTTCATCAGGCTTTGCCCTTTAATCTGCTTGATATCGACCGACGTATGCCATTGCCCCCAGCTGGCCGCGTCCTTGTTGCGGTCAAGGTCGGCAGTGATGGGGTGCGACATCCCCTCCGTCGTCAGGGCGGGACGGAAAGTTTTCTTGAGAATATCGTTTTTGCTGAGGGTATGCAGGTTAACCGGCATTTCCTTGCCCAGCTCGGTGCTGAACAAAACGGAATCCGTATCCTGCGTGCCCAGTGCCAGCAGGAACGCGCCGCCATCGCGGATGAAAGACGCGATATTGTTAAAGTAATGCGGCGCGATAAAGCTGTATTGCTGGTAGCGGTCAAAGATAATCAAATCGAAATCGCGGATGCGCGTGGAAAAAAGCTCGTCCACCGGAAAGGCAATCAGCGACATCTCGCTCGTCGGTGTACTGTCGCGCGACATCATGGAGCGCAAAATCGTGAAATGCACAAGGTCGATAGACGGGTCGGATTTCAAGAGGTTGCGCCATGCACGCTCCCCCATGTGCGGGGAGTCGGAAACCAGCAAAACGCGCAGGCGGTCGCGGATACCGTTGACGATAACGGGCGCGCGGTTGTTGTGCGGCGTCAGCTCTCCCTCTTCGGCGGGGACGGTAAATTCGAAAATATTCTGGCCGGGGTGTTTAATTTTGAAATTGAAATCGCGCAGTTCGCCCGGATAGACGCTCGCCTGCTCCACCACCTTGCCGTCTTGCATGATATTCAGCGGCAGGGCTTCGCGCGCCTGTTCGCGTCCGAATTCCTCCACACGCAGGGTGATGCGGATGGTTTCGTCCAGAACGCCGTATTTCGGCGCCATGACAATCGTGACCTTGCGGTCGAATTCGCCGCGTTTGCCCGTCAAAACCGCATGCACCGGCGCAAGCTTTTCAAGCGGGCCCAGATTGTCGGGCACGTCATGCACCTGCCCGTCAGTAATTAAAACCGTGCCTGCCACCTGTGACAGCGGAATGCTCATCAAACTGTCGCGCAGCCCCGTGAACAGGAACGTGCCGTCGCCGCGCTGCCCGCGCGCATCGTTGCCCGCACGGATGACCACAGGCTCCAGCCCCTGCATATTGTCAGCCTTGGCGACGATACGCTGCAAGGCCTCTTCGGCAATTTTGTCGCGGCCGCCGATTTTCTGGCTCAGGCTTTCATCAACGACAATCACCAGCTTGTCGGGAAGTCCCGTGCGCTCTTCTTTGGACAAAACGGGGTTCAGAAGCAGAAAAATAAGCGCCAGCGCAAAGATGCCCCGCCAGCCGGCATCCGGCATGCGGCGCCACAGCGACAAGGCCATGACAATAATCGCCACCGCCGCAATCGCCACATAATAGCCATCCGGCAAAAAGGGAAACCACTGAAAGGATGTTTTCATCGGCTTATCCTTTCAAGAATATAGGGCACATGCACCTGATCCGCCTTGTAGCTGCCCGCAAGCGCGACCATCGCAAGGTTGATGCCGAAACGAATAGCGATTTCACGCTGGCGCGCGCCCGTGGTGGCCGTGCGGTCGAAACGCGCGCGGTCTTGCGGCGCATCGGACCAAGCCGAAGCCCAGTCGTTACCGCCGACGAATACCGACGTCACACCGTCGTGGTCGGGGCTGGGCTCTTTTTCCACCCAGAGCGTGCCGCCGGCATAAAGACCGGGGAAGTTATTCAGCAGGTAAAAACTTTTGCCGATGATGTGCCCCTTTTCGACGGGCATCAGCTCGGCAATCTGGATGTTTTCGGTCAGCTTGCGCAGGCGGCGCTGGCCCAGCGTCGCGCCCTGCGGCCCGCGGCCATCGTCGGCGGCAAATTGCTGGTCGCGCGTATCGAATACAATCGTGCCGCCCTGCGCGATGTAGTTTTGCAAGTTGCGCGCCGCACTGGCGGGCAGCGCGGCCTGACTTTCCGTCATCGGCCAGTAAAGGAAGGGATAGAAATAAAGCTCGTCGCGCGATGGGTCCACCCCACGCACGCCCGCGACTTTTATATTGGTGCGGATGTTGATGGCATCGCGCAGGCCCTCAAGGCCGCTATGGCTGATACGGTCGGCTTCCTGCTCGCCCGTTTCGACATAGGCAAGGTAAATGCCCTGCATCAAATCCGTCTCGGGCACATCCTGCGCCTGTGCGGGGGATGACAACACCAAAAGGCACAGCATGACCGCCGCCGTCCCCGCAAAACGTGGCGGCAGGTTGATGACCCCGCGCAGGAATAGCGTCACCAGCGTATCGACCAGCAAAAGCAAAAGCGCAAGGCGCAGCAAATCCGGCTTCAAACTCCGCTCCCCCGCCAGTTGATATGTATCTTCATCCGCGCCCGCAGGCAGGCTGCCAAGCGGTTTCATTTCCGGCAGCGCATTGCCGAGATTGAAAACCTTGAACTGTTTTTCAACGCCATAAATGCCGGGCGGGGTTTCGGGCGACGGCACGAATTTCTGGCGCGGGTCGAGCGGGCGCGCCATGCTGCGCGGGTCGGGCGTTTCAAGACGGCCGAAGGCATCCATCAGCATCATGGGCGACAAAATACTTTCCGCCCTGAAATCCGCCGCCCCCGCAGACAGCGACACCAGACGCTGCAGCGCCTCAACATAAAGGCCGGAGTAGCAGAAATCAGACCAGTCAGGCCCTGCCGACGTATGCACCAGCACAACCGTGCCGCTGCCCACGCGCCCGCCAGTGAGCAGCGGCGTGCCGTCGGACAGCGTCAGCCAGGTGCGCTCGAACACTTCCGGCGACGGCGTGGCCAGCACCTGCCGCGTCACCGTAACATCTTTGGGCACATCAAGGCCGAGCAGCGGGCTATGTTCCGGTACCGCCCCGAGCCCGACGGGTTTTTCCCACGTCAGCGCGCCCTGCATCGCCCGCTGGCCATAACGAAGGCCGACGGGCAGCAGCGGGTCTTCGGGACTGCCCGCAAGGTTCGGCCCCGCAAAACGGATAAGGAAGCCGCCCGCGCGCACCCATTCCAGAAGCTGTACACGCTCAACCGCTGTCAACGCCGTACTATCCGGCCAGATAACGGCGGACATCGGCTGCGCGGTCAGTTCTTCGACACTGCCGATAACCGGCTTGCCCGTCGCGGCAAGGGCGCGGCGGAGGTAATAAACTTCGCTCAGCACGCTTGCGCTTTCGCGCGCGCGCGCATCGCCCAGCACGCCTGCGGTATGCTGCTGCCACTGCGAATCCGTCAGAAAAACGGCGGAGGCCATGGGCAGCTGGCGCAGCCCCACGCGCGCGATGCGGCTTTTGATTTCATCCAGCATTTCCCACTGCACATCGGCTTTTTGCGCGCCGCCCGGAAACACAAAAGTGGTTTCGTCAATCACATTGCCCTCCGCGCTATAGGCCGTCATCATCATGCGCTCGTCCAGTTGCGGCTTCACCAGACGCTCCAGCGTCAGCGACATTTCGGACGGGTGCGTCGGCTTGCGGCGCAAAATATGCGGGTTATTGATGCGGTTGTCGCGCACCACCGTCAAGGACGATGTGGCCAGCAGGGCATCCATCAGCGCACGCGTTTCTTTTTCTTCCTGCGCTGCCGTACCATCGCTGAGCATCAGCGCGTGCGATACTGGATGCGCCGCGGCGGTTTCCGTCACCAGCGCGCTTGCGGCCGCATGGTCGGCAGGCCACGGATAGGGCTTCAGGGTTTCAATCCATTTTTCCGCCTCGCCCGCGCCCATGGGGCCATAGGCACGCAGCTTGCCGTCGGACGGCGATGCGGCGGTTGGCAGGAAAATGACGCTGCGGTCGCTGCGGCCGATTTGCGGCATGAATTCGCGCAGGCGCGCCATGCGCTCGCCCCAGCCTGCCGCGGCGGCGTAGCCGTTATCGACGACGACCAGAACAGAACCGCCCTTGCCCGGCAAACCCTGCGACATGCGCATGACGGGCTCGGCCAGCGCCAGCACGAACAAAAGCACAATAAGCGAGCGCAGCAAAAGCAGCCACCACGGCGTTTTGGACGCCGTTTTCACATCGGTTTTCAAATCCTGCAGCAGAAAAAATGCCGGAAACTGCACCGCGCGCGGACGCGGCGGCATGATGCGCAACAACCACCACAAAACGGGGATGAGCAGCAAACCACCCAGAAGCCACGGAAACAGGAATGTCATACCCGCCAGCATGCCGCCCTATCCTTTCGCCGCCAGAATGCCATAGATATCGGCCAGCAGTTTTTCCGGCTTGTCCGCCGTCGAAACCGTCAGCAAGCGCCAGCCAAAGCCGCGCGCCATATCGCCGAGCGCCGCACGGTGCGCGGCGAATTTTTGCTGGTATTCGGCGCGCACGGCATCGACCTGCGACACGGTCACGGGCGCGGCCTCTGCGTTTTCGATGTCGTGGAATTTGATGCGGCCGGTGAAGGGCAATGTTTCCTCGGCCGGGTCAACAACCTGCACCAGAAGCCCGCGCACTTCTTTTTCCGCCATGGGCGCACAAAACTGGCGCAGACGGTCAAGCGTGAAATAAAAATCGCTGAACATCACAAGGTGCGAACGTGCGGCCACACTGCGGCCGGGCGTATCGAATTCTTTTTGTCCGGGCAGATAATCGTGCAAACGCTGCGCCGCGCCCGCATGCGCCTGCGGCGCAAGCGTGGTGCCGAGAAGCCCCACCTGTTCCCCGCCGTCCAGAATAAGCATGGCCAGCGCCATCAGCAAAATCTCGGCATAATCTTTTTTGCGCAAAAGCTTGTCGGATGAGCGGTATTGCATCGACGCGCTGGCATCACGGTACAGCCAGACGCTTTGCGACGCTTCCCATTCCAGCTGGCGGATGTAAACGTCTTCGCGTTTGCCCGTCTGGCGCCAGTCGATATCGCGCGATGAATCGCCCGCCTGATATTCGCGGAACTGCCAGAAGGTTTCGCCCTGCCCGACGCGGCGGCGGCCATGCACGCCGCGCATCACGGTATGGGCGATTTTTTCCGCCTCCAACAACAAACCGGGCAGATGGCCGGCCAGCTTGGCGGCGGCAGCCATATTCTCATGCGCGCGTTTGTCGTCGTCTGTCGTCATGCGAGCGGCGCCTCTTTGCGGCGCAGAACGGCGGCGAAGAACCCGTCCGTATCATGACGCCCCGGTGTCAAGCTGAGGAAATCGCCCACGCCATCGACATCCAGCTTTTGCGATACAGGTTCGACCGAAAAATCCGGATGCGCGGCGATGAAATTGGCCACCTGCAATTCGTTTTCTTCGGGCAGCAGCGAACAGGTCGCGTAAACCAAACGCCCGCCCGGCCGTACCAGACGGTGCGCGCTATCAAGAATGCTTTTTTGCAGCGGCACCAGTGCCTCAAGCCCCGGCCCCAGCTGACGCCAGCGTTTATCCGGGTCGCGGCGCCATGTCCCGACGCCGCTGCACGGCGCATCGACCAGCACGAGGTCGAATTTGCCCGCGGCGCGCTTGACGTATTTATCACGCTCGCTGGTCAGGGCGCGGGTTTCGATGTTGTGCAGGCCTGCACGGCGGAAACGCTCTTTCGCGCGCTCCAGCCTGCCGCCCAGAACGTCCATAGCGACGATGCGCCCTTTGTTCAGCATGCTGGCACCAAGCGCGAGGGTCTTGCCGCCCGCGCCTGCGCAGAAATCCGCCACCTGTTCGCCCGGCTGCGCATCCGCCACCAGCGCGACCATTTGCGAGCCTTCGTCCTGAATTTCAAAAAAGCCGTTTTGATAAAGCTCATGCTGCGACAGTTGCGGGCGGCCAAAAACGCGGATGCTCAGGGGGGATATTTTCCCCTCATGCGCGTCATAGCCTTCGGCCTTCAGCTGTTTGAGGATATCGGCGCGCGTCGCTTTGATGGTATTCACGCGCAAATCGAGCGGCGCGGGCGACAGCATCGCCTTCAGCTCTTCCTCAAACCGCGCACCGAGGGCGCGCTGAAGCGCATCATAAGCCCAGTCCGGACATTCGCAGCGCTCGCGCAGCGGCATCACGGCATCGTCGAGGTTTTTCCCCTCCAGCGCCGCCGCCATGTCTTGTTCTGCTTCGGTTAATTCTTCCGGCGCAAATCTTTCGCCCGAAAACATCATCGGCAGGCTTTCGGCCGTATGTTCGCGGTCGAAAATCAGCGCGGCGATAACAACGTTGCGCGCATTCAGCTCCGCCCCTGCGTGGTTGACCCACCAGCCAAGACGGATATATTCGCGCATCACGCGGTAAAAACGCGTGTTAATCGCCCCGCGGTCTTTGGAGCCGATATATCGGCGCGCGCGGAAATAAAGACTGGCCAGCGTGTCGGCCGGACGGGGCGTTGAAACGACCTCGTCCAAAAGCTCAATCACCGCCTGTATGCGTGCGGCCGGCGTCATTGTGTCACCCATCCTTGCAAGATATTACTTCGCTTTCACCAGTTCGGCATTTTCGCGCATCGCTTCGATATCGCGGCTGCCGGTATAGGCCATGGACATTTTCAGCCCGCCGACCAGTTGTTCAACCATGTGCGTCACCGAACCGCGGTAAGGCACCGACGTATCCACCGCGTCTTCGTCGAGACGGAACGGGTCGCGTACCAGCGACGTCGTTGTCGGGCGGTGCTGCGCCTTGGCAAGCGGGTTGACGACTTTGTAAGCCTGCGCGTCCTGATAAACAATTTCCCCCGGCGCTTCGTCCGTGCCGGCGAAAAGGTTGGAAATCATCACGCTGTCCGCACCCGCCGCAATCGCCTTGGCGATATGCGCCGACGACAGAACGCCGCCATCGACAATCACGGGAATGCCGCGCAGTTCGCACTGCTCGGCCACGTTCATCACGGCCGTCAGCTGCGGCATGCCGACGCCCGCCAAGCGGCGCGATGCCGCACAAGCCGTCGCACCCAAGCCCACTTTGATAGCATCCGCGCCCGCGTCAATCAGGCTCATGGCTGCATCGGCCGTGGCGACGTTACCCGCGACAACCTGCACATTGCTGCTGCGCTGCTGGCGTATCATGCTGACCGTGGAAAAAGCCTCGCGGCTGTGGCCATGCGCTACATCGACGAAAACAACATCCAGCCCCGCATCCGCCATGGCGTTCGCGCGGTCAACCGCGTCTTTGCCAAGGCTGACCGAAGCGCCCACGCGCAGACGGCCGAAAACGTCACGCGCCGCAAGCGGATAACGCGACAGCTTTTCGATGTCTTTCACCGTCATCAAACCGGCGCAGCGGCCGTCTTCGTCAACGACGACCAGCTTTTCAATGCGGTGCTGATGCATCAGCTGGCGCGCTTCGGATTGCGGAATACCGGATTTGACCGTGATGACGTTCTTGCTCATCAGCTCGCTCACGGGCTTCGCGTAATCTTCGAAAAAACGGATATCGCGGTTGGTGATGATGCCAATGACTTTTTGCGACGGCTGTTCAATCACCGGCAGACCCGAAATGCGATAGGTGGTCATGAGGTCGAGCGCCTCGGCCACGCTGGATTCAGGCGAAACCGTAATCGGGCTTGCCACCACATTGCCCTCCGCCCGCTTCACGCGGCGGACTTCTTCGACCTGTTTGCCAAGTGGCATGTTGTCGTGAATAACGCCGATACCGCCGAGCTGCGCGATGGTAACCGCCATGCGGCTTTCGGTGACGTAATCAAGCCCCGCGGCAATCACCGGAATGGACAGCTCAATGTCACGCGTCAGGCGCGTGCGCGTGACGACATCTTCCGGTTTGACCAGCGTTTCGGCAGGAACAAGCAGCACATCGTCAAAGCCCAGCGCTTCGCGGATTTCGGCATTTCTTTTCATTATGAAAACCCCTGTAAATGCGCCCGTATTTAAGGACGCTCAGGGAAGCATTTTATCCGCGGAACCCCATGGCGACAACATACATTTCCGATGAATCGGCACGGCTGGCGGGCGGTTTGACGTGTTTGACCTTGGTGAAGTCTTTTTTCATCTGGTTAAGTAAATCGCGCTCCGCCCCGCCTTGAAAAACCTTGGCCAGAAACGTGCCGCCGGGCAGCAAAACTTCCTGCGCAAAAGCGTAGGCCATCTCGGCAAGTGCCATAATACGCAAGTGGTCGGTCTGCTTGTGCCCTATCGTCGGGGGCGCCATATCGCTCATGACCACATGCGCCTTGCCGCCGATGGCGTTTTTCAGCACGTCCGGCGCGGCATCGTCTGTGAAATCCATCTGGAAAAAAACAGCTTCGGATACCGGCTTCATTTCAAGATAGTCGATGGCGACAACCTTGCCGCCGCTCGCCCCCGGCTTCACGATATCGCAGACAACCTGCGTCCAGCCGCCGGGTGCGGCGCCAAGGTCGATAACGCGCATGCCTTGCGTGAAAATCTCCAGTTCTTCCTGCATTTGCAGCAGTTTGTAAGCCGCGCGGCTGTGATAGCCGTCGTTTTTCGCCGCCGCAACGTAGGGGTCGTTCAATTGACGCTCCAGCCAGCGGGCGGATGAAATGCTGCGCTTGGCGCGCGTCTTGACGTGCACTTTTTTCTGAAGCCCGCGCGGCCCGCTGCCGGGTTTACGGCCGCTACCGCCGCCTTTGCCTGATTTTTCTGTCATGAGTCCTATCCAGCTTTTTGTACGGGCGCATTTTGCACCGGACGTACTGCGGCTTCTTGTTGTTCCGCATTTTGCAGTTTCGCCGCTATTTCTTGCCATTTTGGCGCGGACGTGTCAAACGGCGCGCTCTGGCCTTGAAACCGCACGCGGTCTTCGGCGAAGGCACGCAAGAGCGCCAGCGCCGGCGCTTTCGCAGCGGCGGGCAAAGTATCCGACAGCGCTTTTTGCGCGAAATCATAAATGCGCTCTTGCACCGGCAGTCCGCCGTTCGGGCTGCAGGCATAAACCAGATGCGCCGCATGGGCGGCATAACGCTGGCCGTATTCGCTGGCGATACGCTGGGTAGCGGCCGCATCCAGCGCGGTGAAATCAATATGTGCGCTATCGGCGATGATTTTTTGCATCACGGGCGCGGTGTAGTGAACGGCGCGGTCTTCGGGCAGCAAAAACAGCGCGGCCTGACGCTTCAAAATCTGTGCGGAGAGCAGCGCCGCAGCCCCCGTGCCAAAACGCTGTATCTGCCGTATGGTCGCGTAGGCATCAGCGATGCTTTCGCCGGTATTGCCGCCATCGCTGCCGCGCGCGCATTTGACATGGCCGATTTCATGGTCGAGGGTGAAGACGCGCATTTGCGCGAACAGCACCGCATCTTGCGTGCCGTCATAGCCGGGCATGCTGAAACGGCGCTGCCCGATATTGCCGCGCAAAAGCTCCGCCCCTGCGATAATCACATGCGCGAAATCGTTTTGACGGTCGAGGGCGACACCCGCCGCGCGGCAATCGCGCAGCAGCTTCACATTGTGCAAAACCTCGCCAAGGTCGCGGTCGATAACGGCAGTACCGTCGCGCAAAGAGCCCGATACAACCGCGGTCGCCGCCGCGGCAAAACGCGCGCGCAGTGGCATGGCATCTGCCCGCCCGCCGTCAACCAGCGAAAAGCCATCGGCGCGCACTTCATAAAACAGCGTGTCTTTTGCCACCGGCTGCGCAGCATAAAAATCCGCGACTTCCCGTTGGAAATCGAAGCGGTAGCCGCCGTTTTTTTCTGCGGCGTTTATGAAGGCATTCATGGCAGGCATTTGGTCATCCGGTTGTCTGGATTGAAAATATACATAATATTATAATAACAAGCAATAACCCTGCGGCGCCGCACAAGAGAAATGCGCTTAACCACCTGAAATATCTATACGTTTAAAGCTTTCAACAGCCGCGTATAAAGCCGGATTTCCCCAAGGCAAAACCACAAAACGGCCAGCGCAGGCAGCGCCGCCACGGCAAGACCTATCCCCCGCCCCATGCCGCCGTCAAAGGCATGCCACACAAAAACACCCAGCGGCAGAGACAAAAACAGCACCGCCTTGACCATCCCGTCGAGCAGATATTGCCGTGCCTGTTTCAGCCTTTTCTTTGTCAGTGTTTTTTGCGCGGCGGGGTTTGATTTTTTATCATCAATATGCGCGGCAAGGCTTTGCAGCGTCCATTCTTTCTGTGCATCATTTGCCCCGAAGCAAACGCCGAGCGTCAACTGCGCATCGTCCATGAAGCGGTTCAGGCGGGCTATACCGCGAAAGCTGTTGCGCACATTCGAAATATTCTGCGCACCCGCCAGCAGGCGGTGTAAAAACGGCGCATCCGGTTGCAACGCGCCCGCCACGCGCGCATGTTTTTCAAACAAAGCGCCCAAGGCAGATAGAGTATCATTGCCGCCATCTTTTGGTGCGGGGGGTGACATGGGTAATCCTATAGAATCTCGGTAATGCGCAAACGCGCATCGAAGCGAAAGGTAATGGTCGCGCCTGTATCGGCGGCGCTGCGCAAACGCTGTTCCAGCGCCGCTGCATCCGCCGTATCCGGCGCGATGGAAAAATATCCCGCATGTTCGGGGAAAGAAACCCTGAAAACACCGTCACGCTCGACTATACGGCGGATAATGCCGGTAGATTCCATGATAGCCATGATAAGACTGCTTTGCGGTTATGCGGGGCCGTTTTGCCCCTGCGCGGGGGGCTGTTTTTTTCTATCCGCAGGGCGCGGATTGTCTGGTGTTGTTGCCTCGAGTTTTTTGCGCAGCGCGCTTTCGAAAACCTGCGGACGCACAAAACCGTCTTCGTTTTCAAGCGCAATATATTTGTCCATCGCCTTTTGCGCGGCCGCATCCGATGCGTAGCCCGTGCGCACGCCCGGCCTGTAATCGCCATAGTGCCCCTTGGGCGATTTGCCGCAGGGCAAGACGTGGATTTGTTCTGGCTGCGCTTTCATCACGCTGCCCCATTCTTTCATGGTGGCAGGGCCGTCGAACAAAACGGTATCGAAAGCCATCGGCTCCGCGCCGCCTTTTTCGCTGGCCACGCGCAAAACGGGCGCCACATGAAACCACCATATTTGCGACACATGCGGGTAATCGACCACAAGGTCACGCTTGGGCGTTTCAAATGCCCAGCCCTTTTCCGGCGCAAGCTTCATATCGACCAGCGCGCGGCACATCAGATGCGCACGCTGCGCACAGCCGTCATCGGTATATTCATGCGATATATTTTGCATCGCGCGCAGGGTGTCAAAAATCTCCAGCGCCTGCGCGGGCGATACCACGCGCACGGCATCTTCCGCCACGGGGAAAAATCCGCTGCGGTCCCGCCGCAAATTAAAGATGTCGCGCAAATGTGGATTGATTGTCATGGCCATATTATAACAAACCCCGCCTTAAAGGGGTGTTAAAAAATACCGGTAAATTAATCGCCTGAAAAATCACACTTTTTCGCGGCGAAGCTGCCACGCCACGCGCATATCCGGCGCGGCGCTGATACCCGAAAGCACGATTTGCAGGGCACGGCGGGGGGTATCCCCCTCGCCCGCATAGACGCTGTCTTCCATCGACAGCACCGCGTTTTCAGCGGCGAAACGCCAGCCGATGCCGCTGCGCGCGCGCAGCAGAATTTCCGCGCCGTCCTGTATCAATGACGCCTGAATGCACGGATGCAGGTGGAAACGCACGGCAAAATGCGCGCCCGCTTTGCCCGCCAGAATATCTTCGCCCGAAAGCGTTTCCCCGCCGTCCAGAAGCGTGACGCGGCGGTGATGCACAAGGCCGTAGCGCGGCATGTAGCCGCTGTGGCTGGCCGCGATTTGCGCGGTATGTTCGTCTTCGCTGCGCTGCGTGCTCATTTCGGGGCGCGCGCTCAGCTGGCCGTTTTCGTCAAAGGTGCAGGCGTTGCGGTTATCGACAACCAGCGTCGAGTGCGCGGCCGTGCTGCGCAGAAGGTCGCGCCATTTGCCCGCCACGGGCGTCGTGCCGCAATTCACAATCACGCGGTCCTTGCCAAAACCATATTCAAAACCCAAAAGCCCCGCATGCGCGCGCTGGCTGTATTTGGGCATGCCCGCCAGGCCGACATCCATGATAACGCTGGCGCGGCCGAGCTGGATTTTTTCATACCCGCAATGCGGCAGGCTTTTCATTGCCTTGCCGCGCGCGCCCGAGTGCATCAGCGTGGCGTCGCAGATATTCGGGTTGCCTTCCTGCCCGCCATTGAACTGGCAGAACGCGCCGTCGCTGTGGCGGAAGAATTTGACCGCGGGCGCCAGCTTGTCGATGGCATGCTGCAATTCGGCGGGCAAATCAAGACGCGCCGCCGTCACCGCCGTGCGCAAATCCACCAGGCATTGCAGAAATTCAAATGTCGATTGCGGGCTGCGCGATACATGGCCGCCGTCGGGCAGTATCTGCATCTTGATTTCGCGCAGCACCATGTGGAACGCCTGCTCCAGACGCTCTTCGCCGTCATCCAGCGCAAGACCGCTATAGGCAAGCCCTTTGAGCGCGCGCATCAGCGGAATACCGTAAAGCGCCCCCGGCAGCACGCGCGCCAGATAGCGCGCCTGCTTCACAAGGCTGGCAAACCACGCATGGCGGAAATCGTCATCTGCACTGGCACAAAAGAAATCATGAAAAGAAATCCACGCGGCAATACGCACGCCCGTGACTTCCGCCCCCCAACCCGGCAGACCCGGCTGCGGCTTTTCGTTATGGCGCAACCAGTACAGCACCATTTCGCGCGCCATGCGGCGGGCGCGGTCGCCGCCGACGCTGCGCAAATCGCGCAGCCATTCAAAACCGTGCAGCTCGTCCAGCCATTCAGGTTTGGCGTTGGCGGGACGCCACGATACTTCTTCTTTTTCAAACGTCTGTCCGGCGAAGCGGAAAATGCCCGCCATCATGTCGCGGCCGCGCGCGGCATCGCCCGCCCACGGGTCGGGCGGCACAACGCGCAAACGCTCCGGCACGCGCTGGGGCATCGCCAGCCCTGCCAGCGGCAAAAGCGCGTTGATTTTCGCAATATCGCCCAGCTTTTGCAGCGGGCGGATTCCGCGATAGATGAGACTCTGCTCTGTCAGCAACATCAAACAACCCCAATGAACACCGGACCCCTCCGGTGAACACTCCCCAATCTCTGCCGCAACCCCGAAAGACTTACCCGCGCAACCGCGAGATGGCCTCCCTGTAGTCTTTTTCTTTGAAAACGGCCGTCCCCGCCACAAGCACGTCTGCGCCTGCGGCAATCACTTGCTTCGCGGTTTCGGCATTGACACCGCCATCGACTTCCAAATCGATGTCACGCCCCGTCGCGTCGATACGCGCACGGATGTCAGCGATTTTGTCGAGCAGCGGAATGAATTTCTGTCCCCCGAACCCGGGGTTGACCGTCATGACCAGAATAAGGTCGAGGTCGTCGATGATGTAATCCAGCACAGATGTCGAAGTGTGCGGGTTGAGCGAGATGCCCGCTTTCTTTCCATAGGATTTAATCAGCTGGATGGTGCGGTGCGGATGCGCGCCCGCTTCCGGATGAAAGGTGATGATGTCGGCGCCTGCCTTGGCGAAGCCTTCGACATAATTATCGACCGGCGCAATCATCAGATGCACGTCAAACGGCTTTTTGGTGACTTTGCGCAGGGATTCAACAACAACGGGGCCAAAAGTGATGTTCGGCACGAAGTGTCCATCCATAACATCCAGATGTATGTAATCCGCCCCCGCCTCGTCGATGGCCTGAACCTCAGCGCCCAGCTTCGAGAAATCTGCGGAAAGGATGGAAGGAGCTATGCGAACCCGTTGACTCATAAAACTTTTATACCAGCCCGATTCGAATCGGGCAACTTGGAAATGCGGACTCTGGTAAAAAAGTCGGGAAATATGGAATCAGTCTCACTTTACTCCGCGCATCTACCTGTGCTTGACGCGAAAATATGACGGGGTCATAAGCGCTCCCCGCTCCTGAAACGAAAGGCTGTTCCAGACCTCAATATAGGTCGCGCCAAATGGAGGCATATAATTTTTAACAACATCTTTTGTCACAGGCTCATCTGTCATTTCAATCGTTACAGAATGTAGCCTGACGCCTGCGCCAAAAACCTCTTCGAAACTATCCTTTTCCAGACAAGGCTCAAGAGAAACGCCGCCTTTTGGATTACGGGGGCATTCCTTCAACACCATAAGATTTCGTACCGTACGGAAATCCTTCGGGTCGCCGAACGTCACCAGTTTCGGATACAACTTGGGCTCAATAACCACCGGCCCCGTTTTCTTTTTCGACATTTCGCGTATGGTGTCTGGGCCAAGCCAGCCGCTACCGGATCCGAAAACATATCCAGCGACGGTGCTGGCATGATCGACACCCAACCACATCCCCGTCAGTAAGCCAAACACTACGCCGCGCTGCCCCAAATCCACGACCACGGCCTCTCCCTCGACAGAGCGCGATGCTTTTGCCTCAGGAAAGGGAGACTTAATATATGTCGCCTTAACCTCACGGACAGCAGAACCCGTTTTGAGTCCTTCAGGTGTTTCAACAGTGATCGTCAGCTTATAACGCCAAATACCGCTCGCGTATGTATCTCCTCCAAAGAAACAACCGCCAAGCGACAGCATCAGGACAAAGACCAAGGGCAGACAAAGCAGGTACCTCATTCTCAAATTAACTCCTCACAAACCTTGCTGCATAAAAACCGTCGATGCCGCCGTATTCGCGCCAGTGATGTGGCAGGGCGCGCAGCTCGCCGCGGGGCGTGAGCATCGCGTTAATTCCCGCAACCTCCCCCGCGCGAATGGGCGACAGCGCCGCACCCGCTTCCTGCGCAAGCAGCCAGTCGGTTTGCGCTTCGCTTTCAGCCTTCTGCACCGAGCAGGTGCAATAAAGCAAGACCCCGCCCGGCTTCAGCATTTTCACCGCGTTCAGCATCAGACGTTTTTGCAGGGCGGCAAGCTTGTCTTGGTCGCGGATGTCTTTCAGACGCAAAACATCCGGCTGATGACGAATGGTGCCCGTCGCACTGCACGGCGCATCCAGCAGCACGGCATCCACCGGCGCAGGCGGCGTCCATGCCGCGCCGTCTGCAACCACACTGGCAGCGGACAGTTTCAGCCGCGCCATATTTTCCTGCAGCCGTTTGAGCCGCGGGGCGGAGCGGTCAAGCGCGATAACATCCGCGCCCATCGCCGCCAGCTGCGCCGTTTTACCGCCGGGCGCGGCGCAAAGGTCGATAATTTTTTTGCCGCGCATATCGCCGCGGAAATGCGCCGCGATAAATTTGACAGGCAGCGCGGCCGCGGCGTTTTGCACCCACCACGCCCCGTCGTCAAAACCTGCCAGCCCCGGCACAAAACCCGCGGACGGCAAACGCAGCGAGCCCGTCGGCAACAACGTCGCCGCCAGACGCTCCGCCCATAGCGCGGGGTTTTCCTTGACTGTGAAATCAACGGGCGCTTCGCCCAAATTCGCGCCTGCGATATCCAGCGCAGCTTCAACGCCGTAATCATCCACCCATTGCTGCCACAGCCAGTCGGGCGTATTGAGGCGTCCGGCGTCGCGCGGCTCCAGCTGCGGCAAACCATCCTGTGCGATGCGGCGCATGATGGCGTTGACCAATGATTTCTGCCACGCCATACCGCTTTGCGCCGCAAGTTCCACCGACGTATTCACCGCAGCATGCGGGGGCATTTGTAAAAACGCAATTTGCGCCGCCCCCAGCCGCAGCACGTTCAAAAGCTGCGGCGGTTTCAGATTTGCAAGCGGTTCATGCAGCAGCGCCGACAGCGCCGCGTCGATTTGCGGCGCGCGTTTCAAAACCGTCGCGACCAGCAACCGCACGAAACCGCGGTCGCGGCTTTCCAGCGCGGCAAAGTCATCTTCCGCCTGTGCATAGGCTTCATCCAGACTGCGGCGCTGAAAAAAAATATCGTTGAGAATATGAAGCGCAACCCGGCGCGATGCCAACCCATCCCCCGCCGGTGTTATTTCCGGCGTGATGTTCACTTGCGCCCGGCTTTCTTGGCTACTTTCTTGGCAGCTTTTTTGGATTTCTTAGCTGCCGGTTTATCCCCCGCCCCCGCCTTTGCAAGCAGCGCCTGATGCTTCAGCACTTCTTCTTCGGCGCAGGACTGGTAAATCAGCATGGTATAAAGCGTGCGCACGAAATCGGGGTCAATTCCATAAAGAAGGCCAAGCTTCACCGCGTTATTGCGCACCTCGTTCACCCGCCCGCCAAGGAAGGCCGGAATATCGTGCTTTATCTTGACCTTGGCCACATCGCGCACCACATCAAAACGGTCGCCCAGCAGCTTGAGCAGCTGCGCGTCGATTTTGTCAATCTTGCGGCGATGCTGTTTCAAAACCGAACTCGCCAGCGCGGCTTTGTCTTGCGGTTTGTTATGGTTATTTGCGGCGGGCAGCGTGCTTTTCTTCATCTTCAATCTCTGTTAAACAATGGGCGTCATAATCTTCAGTCTAGCACCGATAACGTCCAACAATAAAGGTTGCTGATGCGTCTTTTGGGGTGTGTATTCATTATTGCTCTCGCCTTGCTGCTGCCGGTATCGCCCGCAGCGGCGGAGAAGATTTTCAACGCCGAGAGCTTCACGCTCGACAACGGCCTCAAGGTCGTGGTCATCCCCAACCACCGCGCGCCGGTGGTCACGCACATGATATGGTACAAATTCGGCGGCGCGGACGAAACGCCGGGCAAATCGGGCATCGCCCACTTCCTCGAACACCTGATGTTCAAGGGCACGCCCAAGGTGCCGGACGGGCAATTCTCCCGCATTGTCAAAAAACTGGGCGGCAACGACAACGCCTTCACGTCGCAGGATTTCACGGCCTATTACCAAAACGTGCCGCGCATGCATCTGGAGCGCGTGATGGAAATGGAATCCGACCGCATGAAAAACCTGACCCTGCGCGAAGAAGAAGTCGCATCGGAACGTCAGGTGATTATCGAAGAGCGCCGCCTGCGCGTTGACAGCCGCCCGCAAGCCAAATTTCAGGAACAGTTGATGAGCACCCTGTTCATCAATCACCCCTATGGCGTGCCTGTTATCGGCTGGCTGCACGAAATGCGCGAACTGACGCGCGATGATGCTTTTGAACAATATGATGCGTGGTATGCGCCGAATAACGCCATCCTGATCGTC
>DQGU01000109.1 GCA_003524565.1 Rhodospirillaceae bacterium | reverse complement strand
CATATAGGGTGGGGGTTGTGCCGTAAATCATGCGGGCGGCGCGGTTTTTGCATGTGCTTTTTGCCTTCCTGCCTGCGTGCAGGTTAAAATGCGCAGCAGGGCGGCCGTAACCTATTGCCTGAACAACAGGGGTTTATTCATTCTATGAAAAAGCTGATTGTATTTGCCTTGGCACTGGTATCGGGGCTTGCGGTGGCGGGGTATTACGGTACATCGCATTTGCGCGCGGAAAAGCCCGCCGAAACACCGGCCGCGCTGACGCCTGTTTACGTCACGCTGGCCAAGGAAGGCCGCATCTATGACAGTGTCGAGGCGCTGGGCACGGCCAATGCGACGGAATCCGTCAATATCACCGCCAATGTTTCCGACCTTTTGCGCGAAATACGCTTTGCCGACGGCCAGCATGTGAAAAAGGATGATGTGATTGCCGTTTTGGAACAGCGCGAGCTTCTGGCGCAGCTGGCGGCAGCGCGCGCGCGGCTGGAACAGGAAAACCGCGAACTTGCCCGTCTGGAAGGTCTTCTGCGCGATAAAGCCGTGCCGCGTCAGGACTACGACCAGCGTCTGACCAGCCTTGAAATCACCAAGCGCGAGGTGGAGGAAATCGAAGCCCGCATCGCCTATCGCACCATCACCGCACCGTTTGACGGTGTTGTCGGCGTGCGCATGATAAGCGTCGGCGCGCTGGTGCAGCCGGGGCAGGTGATTACAACGCTAGATGATATCAGCAGCATCAAACTCGATTTCACCGTACCTTCCGCCTATTTGCCGTCGTTGAAACCTGGCGTGGCGATTGAGGCGGAATCCGATGCCTTGTCCGGTCTTGTGTTTCGCGGACAGGTTGAAAGCGTAAATACACGCGTTGACCCCGTGACGCGCGCGGTTCTGGTGCGCGCCGTTTTGCCGAATGCGGATGGCCAGTTGAAACCCGGCCTGCTGCTGCGTGTGCGCTTGATTAAGAACGAGCGCAGCGGCATCATCCTGCCCGAAGAAAGCATTCTGCAGCGTCAGAAAAACCATTATGTTCTTGTGGTCGGCGAAGACGGCGACAAGGTGGAAGAACGTCAGGTCACCGTCGGCGCGCGTCTGCCGGGGCGTGTTGAAATCACCACGGGCGTTGATGCGGGGGAGCGTGTGATTGTGCGCGGTCTCAACCGTGTACGCGCCGGACAGGCCGTGAATGTGGCGGAAACCGTGCCGGGCGTACCGGAATGGGGGGCGGATGCCGCGCCCGCTGCGCCGCAAGCCGATGCGCCAGCTGGCACGAAGGAGCCCTGATAGATGTTGATTTCAGACATCTCCGTCCGCCGTCCGGTTTTTGCAAGCGTGCTGAGCATGCTGCTGTTCGCCTTCGGGGTTTTGTGTTTTGACCGCCTGCCGCTGCGCGAATATCCGGCCATCGACCCGCCGATTGTATCGATTGATACGTCCTATGCGGGCGCGGCGTCCAACGTCGTTGAAACCCGCATTACCGAAGTCATCGAAAAGCGCATTGCCGGTATCGAGGGCGTGCGCAACATCACATCGCAAAGCCGCGACGGTTCATCCCGCATCACGGTGCAGTTCGATGTGGAGCGTGATATCGACGCCGCCGCGAACGACATTCGCGACCGCGTATCGGGCGTGCTTGATGACCTGCCCGAAGAAGCCGACCCGCCGGACATCCAAAAAGCGGATTCCGACGATGACGTTATCATGTGGCTGAACCTGCAGGGCGAGGGGATGAGCATTATCGAGCTCACCGACTACGCCCGCCGCTATCTGGAAGACCGCTTTTCATCGCTGGACGGTGTGGCGCGGGTGCAAATTGGCGGCGCGCGCGATATTTCGATGCGTATCTGGATTGACCGCGTCAAACTGGCCGCGCGCGGCCTGACGGTCGAAGATATCGAAAACGCCCTGCGCACTGAAAACGTAGAGCTGCCGGCCGGCAGCATCGAATCCGACAAAAACGATTTTACACTGCGCGTGCAGCGCGGCTATACGACGCCGGATGATTTCAGCCAGCTGGCACTGTCGCGCGGTGCATCCGATGCGGGCGGGTATCTGGTGCGCCTTGGTGACGTGGCGCGCGTTGAAATCGCGGCGGAGGAAGAACGCGGCACCCTGCGCGGCAATGGCGTGCCCATGGTGGGTATCGGTATTATCAAACAGTCCAAGGCCAATACGCTGGACGTCGCGCGCGTGGCCAAACAGGAAATGGCCATAGTGAACGAGGGGCTGCCGCCCCACATGCGCCTTGCCCAGAGCTATGACAGCAGCGTGTTTATCGAAGCCGCGGTGCATGAGGTATATTTAACCCTCGGCATCACCGTTGTTCTTGTCGGCTTAGTGATGTACGCCTTCCTCGGCTCGCTCCGCGTGACGATTATTCCGTTTCTGGCCGTACCGGCGTCTTTGATTGGGTGCTGCATTATTCTTTATGCGATGGGCTTTACCATCAACCTTTTGACGTTGCTTGCGCTTATTCTGGCCATCGGCCTTGTGGTCGATGATGCGATTATCGTGGTTGAAAACGCCTATCGCCGCGTTGAAATGGGGGAGCCTGGGCTGGTCGCCGCCTTCCGCGGGACGCGTCAGGTCGGCTTTGCCGTGATTGCGACAACGGTTGTTCTGGTGGCTGTATTTCTGCCGATTACGCTATTGGAGGGGGATGTCGGGCGGCTGTTTTCCGAATTCGCCGTCGCGATGGCGGCGGCGATTGTGCTGTCGGCCTTTGTCGCGCTGACGCTGACGCCGATGCTTTGCTCTAAACTTCTGCGGCACGAAGAAAACGCGGGCGGTTTTAACCGCGTTATCGACAAGGCCTTCGAGAAGATGAAAAACGTCTATCTGGCCGCGCTCGACAAGCTGCTTGACCACAGTGCGATAGGCATTGCCGCAATGCTGGGTGTTTTTATCGGCGCGGGCTGGCTGTTTTTGCAAATTCCGTCGGAATTTTCGCCGCGTGAAGACCGCGGAAATTTCAACATCCTGATACGCGGACCGGAGGGGGCTTCGTATAACTACACCATGGAACACCTCGACCAGGTTGAAAAACGCCTGCGTCCCTTTGTGGACGAAGGGGCGGTGCAGCGCATGCTGATGCGCGCGCCGGGCAGTTTCGGCACCACCGCGTCGTTCAACGATGCGCGCGGCATTTTCGTGATGTCGGACTGGAGCCAGCGCAAGCCCATCTGGTTCTACATGGACGAAGCGCGCCGCTTGACCGAAGACATCCCGGGGGTGCGCATCACATCGACGGTGCGCCGTGCCTTTGGCGGCGGGGCGCAAAAGCCTGTGCAATTCGTGCTGGGCGGCCCCAGTTACGAAGATTTGCTGCAATGGCGCGACATCCTGCTGGAACGCGCGCGGCAAAACCCGGGACTTGTTGAAATCGACCACGATTATTACGAAACCAAGCCGCAAATCGGCATCAGCATCGACCGTGATTTGGCGGCGGATTTGGGTGTGCCGGTTTCGGTTATCGGCCGGACGCTGGAAACCATGATGGGGACGCGCCGTGTGACCACGTTTATCGAACGCGGGCGCGAATACGACGTTATTCTCGAAAGCGAAAAGGCGGGCAAAAGCAGCCCGCTGGATATTGCCA
>DQGU01000225.1:9328-9550 GCA_003524565.1 Rhodospirillaceae bacterium | reverse complement strand
TCGAACTGAACAGCCCAGCCAAACAGCTGCTGTGGGCGGCGACGCTGGCGCGCATGATGGATGCGGGGAAGGAACCGGTCGAGCGCAGCACCCTCTGGAAACAGCTCGAAGGTTCCATCGGTGTGCATAACGAAGCCATCGGTGTCGCCAAAGTCTTGTCGGCGTCGATGCAAAACGATGATGTGACTTTCGACTGGGGGCCGCCCGGTTCGTGGTTCTATC
>DQGU01000225.1:0-9002 GCA_003524565.1 Rhodospirillaceae bacterium | reverse complement strand
CCGTGCATTTGCATGAAATCGGCCATAGCGAGCTGAGCGACGGCAGCTATCCGCCGCGCATGCAGGAGCTTTACAAAAAAGTCGAAGCGCTGGTTGACCCGAGCACGGTCAGCAGCGACAAAGGCGCAAAGCCCAAAAAGACCAAAAAAGAGCAAAAGCAGCTGGCGCTGGAAGTGGCCGAGTGGAATTTGTGGCATCAGGCCTGGAACTCGATGGAGGATATCTGCGTCGACCAGTTCGCCATCGACATGAAACACCGCCTGCCGCAGGACATGGGCTATTCGCTGAACCATGTGGCGATGATTTTGCGCGGCTATGGCGAAATCCTGCGCGGCGATGATGCCAAAATGCCCGTGAAGGTCAAAACCGACCAGGCGCCGGATGGCGGTGATGGCTCCATCATCGATAAAATCATGAAACGTGTCGCCGAAGGCGAGCGTGAAAAGCGGATGAAAGAGCTGATACAGCTCATGACAAACCCGCTGGAACAAAAAGACATCGATAAAATTAAAAAAGGCGACATCTCGTTCGAAATGGCGCATCGCATGTATAACATGGTGACGCGCGCGTCCTTGCTGGCGGGGTACGAGAAGAACGGGCTTTTCACCGACAAGGATAAAAACTGGGAACGCTTCCGCGTCTTCCCCGACGACCTGCGCAAAACGGTCGATATGTCCAAAGTGCCCGATGCCAATGGCCGCGATGCTTTCCAGTACCTCTGCGATTTGTCGGCGGGGATTGGCGACAGCGTGCGCACATTGCAGCCGCAGCCCGCCGACCGTCTGGTGCCGCGCCCGCCGCATGATAACGTCGAAGACAGCTATCGTGCGATTGTGGCCGATATGGCGGCCAAGCGCGGGCAGATTATGGGGCAAATTTGGGATATCTATATCAAGCCCTATGCAGACGTGATGATGAAGGAGTTTGAGCGTCAGGTCGAAAACCGCCTGAACCAGAAAAATCAGCCGCAGCAGGGTAAACAGCAAGGCCAGCAGCAGGGCAACCAGCAGGGCCAACAACAGGGCAACCAGCAGGGCCAGCAGGGGCAAAGCGGCGAGGGGCAGGAAGGCCAAGGTCAGGGGCAGGAAGGCCAAGAAGGCCAGCAGCAAGGCAACCAGCAGGGGCAATCCCAAGGCGGCGGCAAAGGCCAGCAGAAACAGGAAAAACAAAACGGTTTCCCCGACGGCTCGCAGGGCGGCGGCGGTATGCCGGATATGAGCGGCGATGACGATAACGCCCCGTCTTCCGGCGGCGATGGCGATGAAAACGAAGGCGGCGGGGAGCCGGAAGAAAACAAAAACGAAAACGGCGCAGGCGGTGCGGGCGATGATGATACGCCGCAAGACCTCGACGACGACCTGAAAGAACAAATCGGCGGCATGGCCAAAACGCCGAAGGAAAAAGAAGACCTCGACAACAAAAACGACGCCAAGAACGGCAAGGGTCAGGACAACGACGACGCGGGCGAAGAAAAAGGCCCCGACGGCAAGGACGCCGAAGGCCGCGGCGGCCCCGGCTGGGACCGCGACGAAGAACCGCAGCAGCCCAGAGACCCGAAAAAAGTCGGCGACATGAAGAATAAAGATGTCATCGACGAAAACATGTCCGAAGAGCAAAAACAGGCGATGAAGGAAGCGGCAAAAAATATGCCGAAATCCAAGCCTGGCGATTTGTCTTCGCAAGGCGGGCAGAACCGCGGTGTCGATTTGGCCGCCCTCGCCAAGGGGGACTGGAGCGATTTCAACCGCCGCATGATTGAGCTGGCGCCTGTGGTCAACCGCACGGCGCAGGCTTATAAAAACATCCGCTCCGAACAGCGCCGCCAGATTATGCGCCAGTCCAAGAGTCTCGATTTCATGGCCGAAGACGGCGACGTGCTGTCGCGCCTGAACCGCGATAAAATGCTGGAAACCAAATTCCGCAAGGCGACGGGCCAGCGCCTGACGCCGGATGATTTCAAGAAATTCGAAGAAGACGTCGCGCATAGCACCGAAAGCACGATTGAAGTCGTGTTCATGATTGATGGTTCCGGCTCCATGCCCACGGTGCGCCTTGCAAACGGCGTGACGGCGATGGAGGCGGCGCTGCAAAGCGCGGCCATCGGTTATATGGCCTGCCGCAAGGCCGGCATCGACGCCTATATCGTCATGTGGGGTGACGCCGTGCCGCTGGTGGTGGCCACGCCCGAAAGCAAGCCGCGCGAAGTGGGCGCGAAGCTGGAAACCCTGCGCAACGGTACGCGCAGCGGCACCGACCTTGCGCCGGGTATCGTCAAAACCATCGAAAGCATGGCCGAACATCGCAACAGAAACGGCACGGTCAGCGGCACGTCGCACATGCTGGTCTTTTCCGACGGCGATATTTTCGACAAAGCCGAAGCGACCAAGGCGCTGGAAACCGTCAGCCGCAAGGGCAAAAACATTTCCATCGACGTCGCGGTTCTCAACAACCGCGGCGAAGGCGCGACGGAAATGGAAAAAGTATTCAAGGGCGTTATCGACCGCACGGGCAGCCGCATTGTCGGCATCATGCACGGCAACGACCCGCAGCGTATCCCGCTCGACCTTGCGCATTTGATGCTGAAGCGTGTGCGCAGCTTTAAAGTCCGCTCCGAAGCGGACGAGGTCAAGCGGCGCGAGCTTAAAAAACTGCACCGCGACCTGACGAACTAGGCGCGATACACAAGATACACAGATAGAAAAAAACAGAATTGAACGGATAAAAAACAGGAGACAGAGATGGCCAGCGAAAACGAACAAAAAGTCTCGCTCAGCAGCCGCAACATCAGCGAGCTGACGTCGGAACAGCTGAAAGGACTGCGCGTCCCTGTGGGCTTCCCCGGCTTGCCGTATCCCATGGCCGAAGTGCGCAAGGGGGATAACGGCCGCATGGAACATGTGGTGCAGGTCATCGAAGAAGCCGGTTCCATGTCCGTTTATTCCGAACAGTCGATGGAGCGGGTAAACGGTATTCTCTACCGCCAGATGCCGACACCGTCGATGATGCTGATGCTGCGCGACCTTCTGGCCAAGACGCGCCCCGAAAGCAAAAACCGCATCATGACGATTTTCGGCGATGCATCGTCGGGTAAATCGCATATCTTCCGCATGGTCGGCAACATGACCCACCCCGAAGGGCCGATTATGGTCGATTGCGGCGGCATGAACATGCGCGAGCTGTTCTTCCGCACCGTCATCGACTACGGCAAGGGCGTGAAGGAACAATTCGACCAGCGCGTCGCGCAGGGCAAAGTCAGCCAGCAGACGCTGGACGACCTGAAAGCGGCCTTCCCCGATTCCGTTGTCAGCAAAGACGGCCAGAACCGCATCAACTGGGATGCCATCGGCCAGCGCCGCACGGCGACGGACGAGGGTGGCAAAACCTCGGCGGTCGAAGACCGCGGCGATGCGATTATCCGCGCGCAAAAAGTGATGGAAGCCATCTATGCCCGCGAAGGCATCGATGTGCAGAACAACGCCTTCGGTATTAAAACCGTACCGGGGGAGGTGTTTGAATCCGTCCGCACCGGCCGCCCGCTGTTCCTCGACGAATTCAACAAATCCAAACGCGGGACGCTGGATAAATTCCAGACCTTCCTCGAATTCGCCAACGGCCAGCGCGACTATGTGACCATCCACAACGAAATGGCCGAAAACGGCGATGGCGAAAGCCCGAAAACCCTGACCATCACACGCGATGATGTGAAGGTTGGCTGGCATATCGGTATCGCCGGCAACGACACCGTGGATGGCGACACGACGCAGGAGCTTTCTTTCTCGATGGAAGACCGCCTGAAACCGCACCGCATCGGCGAGCCGGAACTGCGCGACTGGAAACACCGTATTTCGCAGGTCTGGACGGGCTTGCCGGTGGTCACGCTTTATAACCTGTTCGAAGACCACGCCAAAGCCAAGCCGGCTGAATTCGCCGACTGGCTGGTGCAAATCCGCAAACTGGGTTTGACCTCGGCCGAGCAAAAAGCCATTCCGCCGCATGAAATCTATTTCCTGCAAAATTTCCAGGAAACCGTGCAGGCGATTAACCAGTACGCGGATTATCTGTCCGACCGCGCCAAGCTGGCCGACCCTGAATCCGAAATGCTGGCCGACAAAAAATACGCCAGCATGGCCGATGAAATCACGGCAGGCGCGCGTAAAGTCCGCGTAACCTTCCGTACCGTCATCGACGATTATAACCACGCCGTGCAATCCATGCCCGAAGTGCGTCCGGCCAAGAGTGCGACATTGTCGCTGGATGTATCCGCTGCGTTCAAAGGGCTGAACCGTGATGCGATTAGCGAGCCTGCGCCCGGCTGGTACCGTTTCGGTGCCAACCTTGCGCGTAAAGTGCAGGAAAGCATCACCAACGACACCGTCGGCATGCCGGTCACGGGCGCGACGCTGATTGCGCTTTGCGAACAAAACGGCATCTTCCCGCCCGACTACAAAGAAGCGAAGCTGAGCGGCGACAAAAAGCCGATTGCCGAGCTTTTGAAATACGACAGCCTGAAAGACCTTGGCGGTACGGATGAACTTCTCGAAATCCGCGGCGTGCTGATGGCAAACCTGCGCGGCGTTTACGGCAACATCCAGAAACAGGATGAATTTGTTATTCCGCTCGAAAACCTCGGCCGTGCCATCAACAGCATGAAATCGACGGCAGATAGCGGGCCGAAAGTCCTTGTGCTGCCCAACGACGACCTCAACGCTGTCAACGGCGCGCCGCTGCTGAAGGGTGAAGCTGTGCCGAGCTATGACATGGATGACAGCCGCGTCGAGCCGGGCGGTGCCGATAAACTGGTCGATTACCGCAGCGTGCTGGCCGCGCTGGCCGTGCCGGCCTATGCCGAGCATAACCGTGCGCGCATCTGGCCCGACGAGCTTCTGGAGTGCATCGACGAGAGCGAACACCCCAAAGCCGAAGACGATATCGAGGCGTATAACAGCATCCAGGGCCGCTCCCGCATCGGCTTCGACCTGACGGTGCTGGCGGTCGGCGATACCAAAGAGCAGAAGTCTTACATGTATGTGCTCGAAGACAAGCGCCGCAACCAGATGATTGTCATCGGTACCGAAGACGTACCCGCGCAGCTGAAATCCGCGCTGACCAAGAACGGCGTGCAATACGTCGTGCGCGGTGACGATGCGGCTATCGGTGCCATCAACGAATTCGTATCCACAGGCGCAAAAGTGCGCGGCGATACGGACGAGCTGAAAAACGGCCAGACGCAAAACCTTATCGAGGGGCTTATCAAAGCCTTCTCCGCGGTGTGCGAGCTGCGCGACGTCAAGAGCGAAGACGGCCAGATGAAAGTGAAAAAGGGTAGCACGCTGGGGCAAATCATCCACAGCGACCACGCGCCGCCCAAAGTCTATACCAACATCATCAAGCCGCGCTAATCAGGTACAGGGGAGGAGAGCAGCATGCCCGTCAACGCACAGCAGGCCAAGGATATCCTCGAAACCCTTGCGTTCCAGCACGCAGCGGAAGGCGCGCAGCAGGGGCGGCAGCATTTCAGCCGCCTTGCGCGTCTGCCCGCGGGCAGCTGGCAGGCTGACCTCATTCGCCAGTCCGAAGATGTGCATACGGCAGATTCGCCCGAAAGCTTTCGCGCTGCGATGGGTTTGCCCGATGTTGCCGTGATTTTTTTGCCACAAAGTGCTTTCATCACCGGCCAAATCATCGAGCGTATCTGCAGCGAAAGTCCTTTATCTAAAATGATAATTTGGGAAACGGACGCGGCGTAACGCGGCATCCTTCGCGTCTTTTCAATTTTGTATCTTCCCAGTGACACTCTTCTGTGTCATCATGACCACTATTGTCACAACCCTAACCGAGAGGAGGAAATGCACCATGGTACTCAAGAATTCATTTACACCGTCATTTCCGGGCCTCTGCGGCTGACTTAGCCACCGCCGATGCCTGAAATGACAAGCGTTCAGGCGGCGATTTATCTGGCTACAGCCTTTCCGGTACTTCAGATACTTCCACCATCAAGACTGCACTGATGCGCGTCCATTCGTTACGGCCTATTCGTACGACTGCGCGCGGTCTGGACATCGAAAGCCCCTAGCAAGAGGACTGCCTGCGCCCTATGGGCGCGCCGGCAGAGGAAAACATGAGCGAACTGGAAGAAGAAAAAAAAGAAAGCAACGTCAAGGCGCGTGATGTCGTGCGTTTTGCCCTGCATTACTGGCGTCCGCGCGTGAAGCTGGGCGCGGGGGCGGCTGTTCTGATGCTGGCCTCCGTCCTGATGGACGCGGTGGTGCCGGTATTCACGGGGCGCATCGTCGATGCCATGACCAACGTCAAAACCGACGGCGCGGCGGCGATGGAGGCGGCCTGGTGGGCGTTCGGCGGCTTTGCGCTGCTGGCGCTGCTGCATCAGGGCTTGCGTCTGCTGTCGCTGTTCCTGTGGAACCAGTTCGCGGTCGATAACCTGCAATCCATCGTCACCGATGGCCTTCAAAAGGTGCAGCGTTTCAGCGCGGATTGGCACGCCAATACCTTCGCCGGCGGTACGGTGCGTAAAATCACCCGCGGGATGTGGGCCTTCGACAGTTTCGAAGACACCATCCTGATGGGGCTTTTGCCCGCCATCACCATCATGATTGGCGTGACCGTCATGCTGACGTTGTCGCTGCCCACGGTGGGGATTGCCGCAACGCTGATGATTTTGGCATATTGCGCGGTCAGCATCTGGATGTCGGTTAAAATCCTGGCGCCGCGTTTCCGCGCGTCGGCGGAATTCGACACCAAGGTTGGCGCGAACCTGGCCGATATCATCACGGGCAACCCGACGGTCAAGGCCTTCGGCGCGGAGGCGCGCGAAGACCAGAATTTCCGCGATACCGTGAAATTCTGGCGCGACAAGTCACTGAATGCCTGGCAAACGGGCGTCGGCGCGGACGGTGTGCGCTCGGTCATGCGCCTGTTCATGATGGTCAGCATGATTGCAACGACTATCGTGCTGGGCAAAAGCGGGCAGGCGACGCCCGGGGACATCGTGCTGGTCATCACGACGTTCTTCATTATCGGTGGCTATCTGCGGGATATCGGGATGCATATTTCCCACCTGCAGCGCGCCATCAGCGATATGGAGGACATCATCGGCTTCTGGATGCGTGAAGACGACGTTGCGGATGCCGCGACCGCCAAACCGCTGGCAGTACGCCACGGGCAGCGGCCGGATATTATTGCCTTCGACGCGGTCGGGTTCAAATACCCGAACACGGGCAAGAGTATCTACAGCGACATGTCGGTCGATATCCGTGCGGGCGAAAAACTCGCGCTTGTCGGGCCCTCGGGCAGCGGCAAATCGACCTTCGTCAAGCTGATACAGCGTCTCTACAACGTAACCGAAGGTGTCATCCGTATCGACGGGCAGGACATCTCGCAGGTGACGCTGGAAAGTCTGCGCCGTTCGATATCGCTGGTGCCGCAGGACCCTATCCTGTTTCACCGTTCGCTGTCGGAAAACATTGCCTACGGCAACCGCGGTGCGACACAGGCGGAAATCGAGGCTGCGGCCAAAAAGGCCTTCGCCCACGATTTTATCATGTCCCTGCCCAAGGGGTATGACACGCTGGTGGGCGAGCGTGGGGTGAAACTGTCGGGCGGGGAGCGTCAACGCGTTGCCATCGCCCGCGCGATACTGGCGGATGCACCGATTTTGATTCTGGACGAGGCGACCTCGAGCCTGGATTCGATTTCGGAGCATTACATCCAGCAGGCACTGGACAGGCTGACGGAAGGGCGCACGACGATTACTATCGCGCACCGTCTGTCCACCATCCAGAAAGCCGACCGCATTCTGGTCTTTGACCAGGGGCGGATTATCGAGCAGGGCGACCATGCGACGTTGATGAGCAACCCGCATTCCCGCTACAAGGCGCTGTACGATATGCAGGCTTTGGAGCTGATACCCGAGCTGCAAGACGGCGAGGGGGCGGCGGAAAAGCCTGAAAAGGCTGCGCTGGTCGCCAACGACTAAGAACCAAACCGCCTAAACGAAAACCCCCGCCAGCGATGGCGGGGGTTTTTGTATGCGTATCTTGCGCTGTTTTAACTATCCGCGCGGCCGAAATAAATCCATTCGGTGCCGCTTTCCGCCTTCGGCGCGGGCATAATGACCACGCCATCTTCGGGCGCGGCCAGCACGCTGCCGTCGTCGTATTGAATAACCGCATCGCCTTTGGCAACGGGGTCGAGGTGCTGCCACGCGCGCGTGAAGGTGCCTGCCTTGTCCTTGGTGATGATTTTGGTCATGCGGTTGATTTGCGGCGGTGCCGTTGCCGCATCTTCATAGGCGGCGGTGAGGCCGAAGTGCGCAAGCGCGCGGCGCAGCGCGTGGTAGCCATGTAGAATGGCGGCAGGGTCTTCGTGCTGCCCGCACTCGACAAGGATGCCGAGCTTGCCCGCGCCCTTGGCATAGGTCATGGTATCGCCCGCGTTCAAATCCTGCGCATCGGCATAAAGGTCGTCCCAGCCGGTAATCCAGTAAGGAATACCCAGCGCCTGCGCGTAGGCGCGGTGCGCCGGCGTATCGGTATCCAGAAACAAAAACGGCCGCACGCCTGACGAATAGGAATGCAAATCCAGCATAAAATCGCAGCCATCGATGATGTCGGCCAGTTCATTCGCCAGATGATGTTCGTAAAGGGTGGGGGCGCTGTGGCGCACCATGACACGGTTCAGGTTCGCCTCCGCCTGCCGCTGGTTCAGCGCATAGGCGCGCGGGTTGCATACGGGGACGCAAACAAGCGTGCCCTTGTCGATGCTAACAAGTCCGGCCTCGATTTCCATGACAAGGCGGCCAATCGCCGCCGTGCCGCATTTTTCATTGCCATGCACCGTGCCGGTGACAAGAAAAACGGGGCCATCCGCGGCGCCTTTGAATACGCGTTTTTTAAGCTGTGACATTGGATGAATACCCTAAAAAAACGCCGCCCCGTTATGATGCGGGGCGGCGCGTGTTTGAATAGCTATTGATTACGGGCCCG
>DQGU01000245.1 GCA_003524565.1 Rhodospirillaceae bacterium | reverse complement strand
CGGCATGCTGCCGCGCTCCACCGGTTCGCGCACCGACCGCGAAGCGGCGCGCGGCAAGCAGTCCGGCCGCACACAGGAAATCCAGCGTCTTATCGGCCGCGCGCTGCGTGCTGTTATCGACCTTGAAAAACTGAGGGAGATTCAAATCACCCTCGATTGCGACGTCATTCAGGCCGACGGCGGCACGCGCACTGCGGCGATTACAGGCGCTTATGTCGCGCTGCGCATGGCGGTTGACCATCTGCTGCGCATTGGCGCGGTGAAGCAAGACCCGATTGTCGATTCAGTTGCCGCGGTATCCTGCGGGCTTTATCAGGGCGCGCCGGTGCTCGACCTTGATTACGCCGAAGATTCCAACGCCGAAGCCGACGCCAATTTCGTTATCACGGGCGCGGGCGGTCTGGTTGAAATTCAGGGCACGGCCGAACACCGCGCGTTCAGCGAAGAGCAATTCCTCGCCCTTTTGAAACTCGCGCGCAAAGGCGTGGGCGAGCTTGCGGATTTGCAAAAGAAAGCCGCCGCATAGGCGTAAACAAAACAAGGACCTTCGCATGACCATTCATATCCTCAGTGCCGACAACGATGAATCGCCGCCGCGTATTTTTGAAGGCGATGAAATCGTTTTTGCCACGCATAACGCGGGCAAGGTAAAGGAAATCCGCGAGCTTCTGGGCATGCGCGTCAAATTCGTGACGATTGCGGGCGATTACGGGCTTGATGCGCCGGCCGAAACCGGCACGACATTCGTTGAAAACGCGCTTATCAAGGCGCGTTTCGTCGCGGAAAAAACAGGCAAAGTCGCCTTGGCCGATGACAGCGGCATTTGCATGGCGGCGATTGACGGCCAGCCGGGTGTTTACGCCGCCGATTGGGCGGAAAAACCCGACGGCACGCGCGATTTTGGCATGGCGATGCAAAAAGCGCATGACATGGCGGCGGAAAAACATGCCCGCTGGGAGGCTGCGCCCAAAGAAGCCTATTTCGTATCCTGCCTTGCCCTTGCGTGGCCGGACGGTCATGCGGAAGTCGTCGAGGGGCAATCGCACGGCACGCTGGTCTGGCCGCCGCGCGGCGAGCTGGGCTTTGGTTATGACCCGATGTTCGTGCCCAAGGACGATACGCGCACTTATGGCGAGATGCCGCCCGAAGACAAAAAGAAAACCAGCCACCGCGCCGAAGCTTTCCGGCTGCTTTTTGCCCGATGCTTCCGCTAAACGCCCGCGCAAACGAAACCGACAGCGGCGATAAGGGGCTTGCCCTTTACGTCCACTGGCCGTTTTGCAAATTCAAATGCCCGTACTGCGATTTCAATAGCCATGTGCGCGAAAAAATATCGCATCAGGACTGGCGCGATGCCTATGTGCGCGAAATGCAATACTACCGCGAACTGACGGGCCCGCGCGATGTGCAGTCCGTTTTCTTCGGCGGCGGCACGCCGTCGTTGATGGAGCCTGAAACCGCAGGGCTGGTCATCGATACGATTGCCGATTTGTGGGGGCTGCCGCAAGGCACCGAAGTGACGCTGGAGGCGAACCCGACATCGGTCGAGGCGGACAAGCTGCGCGGGTTTAAATCCGCAGGCGTGAACCGCGTATCGCTGGGCGTGCAGGCGCTGAATGACGCTGACCTCAAAACCCTCGGCCGCCAGCATAGCGCGGCGGAGGCGCTGGCCGCCGTCAAAATGGCCGCGCAGATTTTTGACCGCTATTCGTTCGATTTGATTTATGCGCGCCCCGCGCAAAGCGTGGCGGACTGGCGGGCGGAGCTTTCCTCCGCGCTGCCTTACGCGCGCGGGCACATGTCGCTTTACCAGCTGACGATTGAAGAGGGCACGCAGTACCACACGCTGTTCATGCGCGGCGATTTGAAAGTGCCGGACGAAGAAACCGCGGCGCAGATGTATGAACTGACGCAGGAAATGATGGAAGAAGCGGGCATGCCCGCCTATGAAGTATCCAACCACGCGCGGCTGGGCGATGAATCGCGGCATAATCTTGTTTATTGGCGCTATGGCGATTACGCGGGCATCGGCCCTGGTGCGCATGGGCGTTTGAGCATCGGCGGCGTCAAACAGGCCACGCGTGCCCACCGCGCCCCCGAAATGTGGCTGGAGCGCGTGCGCGATGCAGGTCACGGGGCGCATCCGTTTGAATCTGTCGATTTTGCAGAACGCGGACGCGAAGCGCTGATGATGGGGCTGCGCCTTGCCGAAGGTGTGCCCGTTTCGCGTATAGAAGCCGAAACAGGGCAGGATTTTTCAGCCTTTGTTAACCTCCGGCAGGTCAAAATACTGGAAGATGAGGGGCTTCTCAGCTTCTCCCGCGGCATTCTGGCGGCCACGCCGCAGGGGCGGCAAAAACTGAACGCCGTCCTGTCGTTCCTTCTCGCCGCCGCGTGATGCTTCCACTGCCTGACGGAGTTTTCAATCCATGCGCCAAATCGATTTCATGACCAACCCGCGCGCTTTTATGGCGCAGTTCGGCGCGTGGCTGCGGGCGCATCCGGCGGAGCATAACGTCATCCTGTCGATGTGCCAGATGGCCGAGCGCATGCTCGCGCGCGGGGAGCGTCCGGATATCCGCTTCGTCGCCCAAAGCGAAGACGGCGAGCCGCAGGTCGCCGCCGTGCAAATGCCGCCGCACAATCTGGTGCTCAGCCGTTTTGCGGGCGAAGACCTCTCCGCTCTTGCCGCGCGCATGGCAGAGGCGACGCCGAGCTTCCCCGCGATTGTCGGGCCGAGCGATGTCGCCGCCGCCTTTGCCGATCATTGGGCGCGTATCACGGGGCAGAAAACCGTCGAATATATGGACCAGATTATCTATTCGCTCAAAACCGTGCATTTCCCGCCCGATATCGCGGGCAGTTTCCGTCTGGCGCGCGAAGACGAGGCGCCGCTGCTGGCGTCATGGATGAAGGCCTTCGCCGAAGACAGCCTGCCCAAGGCCGAACATCTGAGCGCCGAAGAGGCGCTGCGTAAAACCAGAGACCGCATCGCGCAGGGCAGCCTTGCCGTGTGGGATGTGGACGGCAAAGCCGTATCGCAGGCGGGCGTATCGGGCACCGACAGCGTCGCGCGCGTGAGCCTTGTCTATACCCCGCCCGAACACCGCGGCAAAGGCTATGCCAGCGCGGTTGTGGCGCGGCTGTCGCAGCAGCTTTTGGAACAGGGGCGGGAGATGTGCTGCCTTTACGCCGATGCGCGCAATCCGGTGTCGAATTCCATCTACCGCAAAATCGGCTACGAATTCGTCGGCCGTTCCAGCATGTATGTGCTGGCACCCACTTGAAGAAGGGCTGTTTTAAGCTGGTATCTTTTTTCAAGGATGCACATTTAAACTGTTTTGAATATTAAATTGCTCCAAGGGCGGGCCATGAGTTGAGCAGGCTCAAGAAGTAAATTTCTCTTTTTAAAACAAATAAATAGAAGATATTTAATGGATCTGTATCAAGCAATGGAATGTTGTCTACATCATCTCTGTTTTCTTTATTAATTTGACATAAAAATAAATCTTAGTTAGTATAGAGAGGTTAATGTATTGAGCTGTTGTTATTTCATTTTAGGAGGCGCGCTATGAAAGAAGAAACTCAAAAGCTGAAAATTGAATCGACGGTACAAAAGGACGTGTATTATCTTTTGCAACCGCGTGATCAGAATGTATTTGATCAATTGCAAAAAAAAGCAGCCAAACTGAATACCCTGAAGGGCGAAGAGCTTGTTGACGCTATCCTGAAAGAAATGAAAGGCGGCATTGCCTTCGTTTCGCGCGAGACCTTGCCCGGTATTTATGTGGACGGGCCGGATGGAGCGCCTTCAACGCGATGGTACCATGACAATGGTGCACTGGATGTGACGGTAAACCAACATAAGGGCTATATTGTGCACAAGAAGCACAACAGGAGTGGAGTTCTGGTTGAAAAAACGATCAGCAGCTACTCCTTTGGCCGCGGTGACGAAGGCGGAGAACCTGCCATTTGTAAGTATGATGATCAAGGGAAATTGTTCCGTCAGGAGCATTATTACATTGGCAGTCTTCATGATCCCGATGAAACCCAGCCTGCCGTTAAGGTGTATAATGCGCTAGGTAATGTTGTGCGCACAGAAAACTGGGAAAGCGGCGCTTTACAACGCGTGCGTTTATATAATAATCAAGGCGTATTGGTGCGGCAGGAACTTTATAATAGTTCCCTTGAGAGTGATTTTAACGACGTTCTCGATGGTGCAGCGGCCATTCAGGAATGGGATACAGAAACCGGCGAAATAACACTGCAACAGTCCTTTAAGAAGGGCAAATTGCTCAAGACTGTTACAAAAACAGACATTGACGCTCAAAAGGAACAAAAACAGAAAATAATAAAGCACAAGAACAGCGCTGAATCTGCGGCTGCGGTTATTCCGGGGTTAAAAATCTACAAATTTGAACTTTAAACCGCCCGGGCCCGCACCTGGTCGCGGGGGCGGAAGGGGATAACAACACCCCAGGCTTCGCCGGCCTTGCCGTTTTGCGGCGCGGGCGCGACAAAAGCGGGTTTCGCCGCCTGCCGGCCCGATGCCGGTCTTTTCCGCACCGGAACATCCTTAAACAAGGGTTGATGCGCGTCGGTGGCCGGCGTCAGGATATCTTCCTTGTTGAACGCCTGCTCAACCATGCGAATGCTGATGCTTAAAACGCGGGCGTGAAAGATGCTGAGGCCGAGCTCGATAATCGACCGTTGCGGATTTTTGTATTCCTCGCCGTCGAAAGCGATGCGGCTGATTTTGTAGGTGCCATCGGCGCCGCGTTCCGCGTTCATGTGGAAGGTTTCTGCTGTATCTGCGTATCCTGCTTCAGGAGTCTGATGCAGTTCAGCAATGACCCGCCGCCCGTTCTCTGAGATGGCGACTTTGGCCGAGCCCATCAGCTCGTTACTGTTGCGGTCAAAGTATTGCCAGCAGGCACTGCCCTTTTCTTTGACTTCGGGGGCGCCCATTTTGATTAAAAGATCGTTCAGTGAATACATACCCTCTCTCCTCCACACATCCTTGAAGGTACGCGAGAAGTGTTGACAAAATATTGACGACTTTTGACGTAATATTATTGGCCGGGAGAAAGGGGTTTTTGCCGGGGTTTTTGCTCTTCCCGCAGGAGAAAGGGCGAGGGTTTGATGTTTTGCACGGCATGTCAAAGAT
>DQGU01000006.1 GCA_003524565.1 Rhodospirillaceae bacterium | reverse complement strand
TAAGACGGGATTTCGCGGTCGGCCGCTTCGATTGCGCCCAGAACCAGCGCCATCGTGCGGGATTTCTCGCGCACTTCGATGATGTCGCCATCTTTCAGAGAGTAGGAAGAAATCGTCACGCGTTTGCCGTTCACTTTAACGTGACCGTGGCTGACGAACTGACGTGCCGCGAACATGGTGGGCACGAATTTCATGCGGTAGATAACCGCATCCAGACGACGCTCCAGCAACTCGACGAGGTTGTGACCGGAGTCACCCTTGCGGCGGCGGGCTTCTTCGTAATAGCGGTAGAATTGACGTTCGCCGATGTTCGCGTAGTAGCCGCGCAGTTTTTGTTTTGCGAGCAGCTGGATAGCGTAATCCGTCGGCTTTTTCTTGTTTTGGCCGTGTTGGCCGGGACCGTATTCGCGCTTGTTGAAGGGCGATTTTGCACGGCCCCACAGGTTGACGCCAAGGCGGCGGTCGATTTTATGTTTGGCTTGTGGGCGTTTTGCCATTGTATTTCCTCACTCTTTTTAAATTGTCCCGGTAGTTCGGCCCGCTATTGCGGCGACGGGGAGAGGATATAAATCCGGCCCTCTTTCCCGGGAATGTGGGCACTATAAGGATTTGGGCGGGATTGTCAACAGCATTATTATGGATTTATGGCTGTTTTTTCAGGGGTTTGCCCCGCCTCTTTCACAAAAACCCGCTCAATGCACTGTCTGGGCGGCCAAGGCGGCGAGCTGACGCTTAGCGGGCGCATACCCGCCTTCCGCCGCCCGCGCAAGCCAGCCCCGCGCCGCCGTCATATCCTGCGCTATCCCGCGCCCCAGATAATAACGCAGCGCCAATTCGTACTGCCCCGCGGGGTCCCCCGCCTCCGCCCGCCGTTTCAGCGCGGCCAGATAATATCCCTCCGCCCGTGCGCGGCGCGTCTGCCGTGCGGCATCGTCGGCGGGCGCCGCCGCCTCTATACCAAAGGCGCGGCTGATATCGTCCGCTTCCTCCACCGTCACATCCGCATCCATGGACAATGCCGAGAGCATGACTTTGCGCCCGGCTTCTTCATCCTGCGCGATGCCGTCACCGTAATAAAGCGCCACCGCGTAATAGCGCAGCGCCAGCGTATCGCCGAAATAATAGGCGGCTTTGTAAAAATACTCCGCTGCCTTATGCGCATCGTCATACCGATAAAAAAGCCCGAGTTCGCGGCAAGCTCCCGCCGCACCCGCCACCACTGCCTTTTGCAGCCACGATAGACCGGCCGCACGGTCAACGTGCAAAAAACGGTTGCCCGCATCCACGCCCATAAACCCGTGAATATAGACACGGCCGATATTTTCCATGGCGGCGGCATGTTCCTGCTCCGCCGCTTTCATCATCCAGCCAAAAGCAGCCGCACCGCTTGGTGTTAAAACCTGCCCCTTGCAATACCCCGTCATGTGGCCGAGCGCCAGTTCGTACTGCGCATCCGCATCGCCTGCTTCTGCGGCATCGCTCAGTTCTTCAAAATCCCGGTATATTTTCATGACGCGACCGCTTTCTGCTGCGGCAGGCGCAGATGCTGTAAAATCATATCCGCCCGCGCCGATACCGGCACGGCGGGCACGCAGACGGGTTGATAGCCTAGCGCCGCGTAATCCGCACGCAGCATATCGTCGATACGTTTGGCTACCGCCTCGTCCTCCGCACGCACGCCGTCTTTGACCAGCGGCAGGCGGTCGAAAATAAATACAGCATCATAACGGTACATGTGACATGCGGCGATGGCGGCATCTGCCTCCAGCCCCGCCAGACGGAAATAGGCAATACTGTCAGGCATACCGCGGTCCATGAAAACCACCTGCGCAGGGTCGAGAGATGCCTCGCGCGCGCGTTTGATACGCAGGATGTCATGTTGCAACTGTTTACCGCCGTCCTTGCGGACGTCTTCGAGAGACTGCCCCCGCCGCAGGCATTCTTCTATCAGCTCGCGCGCAACTTCTGCTTGCACCGGATACCCCCGCGCCCGCAATTCATCGATGACCGACGTTTTCCCCGACGACGGCGCGCCCGTGATGACAACCCATCTGGTTTTTTTCTCGAAGTCCGGCATAAAAAATCCTTTTTACCGAAAAATTATGCCATGGACAAAATCTGCGGTAAAGCGCGCGATTTTATTAACGCCCTGCGTGCCGGATAGCCTATAATTTTTGAGGTTCAAACGCGAATAATTCACGGGGCGGCATGACGTTCAAAACCAAAATCTTCCTCTGGTTCCTTGCGGCGACAGCCATTCTGATTTTCGATGTGATGTTCGTTTATAAAAGCTTCATACGCTTGGCGGACACTAAAAAAGCGCTTATCGAAACCAACACAACCATCGACCGCCTGTCTGACGTGATTTCATCGCTGAAGGATGTCCAGTCCAGCCAGCGCGGATACATCATTACCGGCACCTAAATCCATTAGATTCGAGTGTAAATAGCAATAAATTCACGAAAATTCAAGGAATTATGCAGTAATATGGACTTATATCCCTTGGACACATCGTGGACACACTCAGGAAAGGGGACGAATCGATGACAACCCACCTTATGTTTGACGGTCGCGTACAGGTCTACCGCCGTGGCAACGGGCGCTTTTGGCAATGCTCCACACGGGTTGCAGGCAAACGGTTCAGGGAAAGCACCCACGAAGAAAACCTCGACCGCGCCAAAGACGTGGCCGAGGAATGGTATCTCGACCTGCGCGGCAAGTTGCGACGGGGCGAAGTCCTTAAACCCGAACGTAGGTTTAAAGAGGCTGCCGAACACTATTTACGTGAAGTACGGGTACTGGCCGCTTCGGCCAGGAGCCCCAAATATGTAGAAATGGTGGAGCTCCGATTGAAAGTTCATATTCTCCCCTTCTTTGGAGAAAAAGACATTGCGGAAATTAATCGTGGCCTTGTCCAATCCTATCGCGTAAAGCGGGCCGAAGACACCATCGCCCGCACGGCCAAGCCAGCCCAAGACGGACAGCCCGCTATCTCCGGAAAGCCCCCTGCCCGCAGTACAATGACGCAAGAAATTGTCATTATCCGGCAGGTTCTTAAACATGCCGAAGGCATGGGCTGGATTCCCTTTGTCCCCAGCCTGTCCCAGCCTTACATGACCCAAGGCAAAAAAGGACGCCGTGCATGGTTTTCCCCCGAGGAATACAAGCAGCTTTATACGGCGACGAGAAAACGTATCGCAGACGGCAGACGCCCCGGCTGGAAAAGCCATTATGAAGACATGCACGATTATGTCCTTTTTATGGCCAATACGGGATTGCGTCCCGATGAAGCCGCCCGCCTCGAGTTTCGTGACGTGGCCATTGAGCATGACGATGCCACACAGCAAACCATTCTTGTGATCGACGTTCGGGGAAAAACAGGCGTGGGGTTTTGCAAAAGCATGCCCGGAGCCGTTGAGCCTTTCCGCCGCTTGAAAGCGCGGCGCGAACAAGAGCTAAACGAAAAACTGCCGAGTGGTTCACCGGCTCAAGAAGTTAAACCGGCAGATAAGGTATTCCGCAAATTCAATCGCCATCTTTTCAATCAAATACTGGCCGAAGAAGGCCTAAAAAAAGACCGTGACGGTCA
>DQGU01000187.1:1541-5287 GCA_003524565.1 Rhodospirillaceae bacterium | reverse complement strand
CACCGTCAGCCGCGTGACCACCGGAAAATATATCGGCACGCCGCGCGGCGTGTTCGAACTGAAATATTTTTTCACAAGCGGCGTCGCCTCCACCGACGGCAGCGCGACATGGTCGTCGGAGGCCATCAAGGCGCGTATCAAAACACTGGTCGATGCGGAAAAGCCCGCTGCGATTCTGTCGGATGATGACTTGATGGCATCGCTGAAGGCCGAAGGCATCGACATTGCCCGCCGCACCGTCGCCAAATACCGCGAAGCGATGAAAATCCCGTCATCGGTGCAAAGGCGCCGCCTGAAAAACAGTTAAGTATCTGTTTTTAATTGGATAATTGTGTTTTTAATATCCCTTAACCTTGACTTTACCAATCCGTGCCTATAATAAAATTATGGCTTAAAATCCACATCCGCGCTACGTTCGGGCCGGATTCGTAAATTGCAACAGCAAGGTTCTCAAGAATGCAACTGACAGTCAAAGGCAAGCACCTCGATGTGGGGGACGCGCTGCGTGAACATGTTCGCGCCAACCTCGCCCATACCACCGGCAAATACTTCAACAATGCCGTAGAAGCGACGGTCACTTTCACCAAGGAAAAAAACCACCGCTACAAAGCCGACATCTCCATCCACGTCGGTCGCGGCATGACACTGGAAGCGCAATACGAAGCGGATGATCCGTATCCGGCCTTCGACGAAGCGTCAAAGCGCGTCGCAACGCGCCTTGGCCGCTACAAGGATAAAATCCGCGACCATCACCGCCACGAAGACACGGCGGAAATGCTGAGCGCAGCCTACACCACGTTCCAGTCGAACGAAGACGAAGCAGAGGGCGGACAAGAGCCCGCCATCATCGCCGAGCTGCAAATGCAGGTGCCGACGCTGGCGGTCAGCGATGCGGTTATGCGCCTGGAGCTGGGCGACCTGCCGGCGCTTTTGTTCAAAAACCCCGCGCATGGCGGATACAACATGGTTTACCGCCGCAAGGATGGGCATGTGGGCTGGGTAGACCCCGACGGACTGAAGAAATAACGACAACAACAAAGTGAAAAGCACCATAAACAGGAAAAGCTTTTCCAAAGGTAAAGAGGACGCACACCGACGCTTGCAGGGAATATCGACGCACCCCGCGCCATGAACGGCACGGGTGCGTCGCCCTGCCATCCGCGACAATGTTATGATTAGCGCCGACATCATCATTCCGGCCCTTGAGGCCAGCAGCAAAAAAAAGGCCTTCCGCGCGATTGCGGAGGAAATAGCAGGCAGTATCGGCGGGCACGCCGACGATTTGCTGACGGCTTTGCTTGACCGCGAGCGCATCGGCACCACCGGTATCGGTCAGGGCGTGGCCATTCCGCATATCAAAATCGCAGGGGCGGAGCGCATGTACGGCGTTCTGGTGCGCCTTGAAACGCCCGTCGATTATGACGCCATCGACAGCCTGCCCGTCGATATTATTTTCATGCTGCTGGCACCCGCCGAAAGCAAAACCACGCAGCACCTGAAAATGCTGGCGCAAATTTCGCGTTTTTTGAAAGACACAAAAACCTGCGCCGCCATCCGCGCCACGCGTGAAGCGGAATCGCTGTCGGGCATCTTGACCGAATGGGTCAACGAACAAGCCGCGTAACGACCGCAAAGACCGCCGCCACATTTAAACAAAAAGATTAGTGCACAGACACGATGTCAAGGTCGTGATGCTGCAAGCTTGTTTGCAGCGCGGGCATGGTTTCCTGCACCGCCAGTGCCGTGCCGTCAGCCGCGTGCAAAACCCACGCGGGCTTGCCCTTCACGCTGTACTTGCGCACATAGCCGACTTCTTCCATGCCGAGTTCACGCAGGTCGTTTTGCGTCATGGCAATCAGGGGGTTTTTAACATCCTGCGTCGGGACTTTGGTCATGGGGTGGCTCCTCTTGCCGCCGCGCGTTGCCGCGGGCTTTTTATTTTTATTTATATCGTTTTACTCTTCGGCTTTTCCAGCGCCGAGCGCCTCGCCCGTCACATCAATCGTTTTGCCTTTGCGCGCGTCCTTGGGCGACGTGATGCGGATGGTCTGCACCGTCGTTTCCGGCATAATGCGGCGCAAATCGACATGCAGCAGGCCGTTGTCCATCTGCGCGCCGACGACTTCGATATCCTCGCTCAGAATAAACGCACGCTGGAACTGCCGCGTTGCGATACCACGGTGCAGGAACACGCGGCTTTCGTCTTCGTCATTCTGGCGTTTGCCGCGGATGACCAGCTGGTTCTGCTCCAGCTGCACCGACAAATCTTCCATCGAAAAACCCGCCACGGCAATCGTGATGCGGATTTGGGTTTCGCCCAGCTGTTCGATGTTATAGGGGGGATAACCTTCGCTGGAAGCCCGTGCAGCGCGGTCGAGCGCGCGTTCGAACTGGTCAAAGCCCAGCAAAAAGGGGCTGTCAAAAAGGGAAAGGCGTCTGCTCATGCCATAGGCTCCTTGCGTTTAAGCGAGCGGGCATCGCCGGCCCCGTCAATCGGCAGCTTTCGGCGTATATCCATATACCATCATATACGGCGGCGGTGCCAAAAGGCAAGCATGCGTAAAAATCATATTTTATACAGACACTTAATAAATTTCTTCTCTGCCCCAAAACGCTCATTTGACATATCATTAAAGCCGTTTATTATCCGCGCATTCACAAGCGGAGATTCTTTTGATGCAAAACCTTGTCAACATTACGACGTCCAGCGAGAAACAAACCCTCATCGATGCGCATAGCGTCACCGGCATTCAGGTGGTGCCAGAGCGCGGCGAGATGGCGATTTATACCGAGAAGGGCATTCTCTATCACCTCGAAATGAAAAGCTGGAACATCGATGTGGATGCGCTGGTGCAAACGCTGGCAGATGCGGGCAACCCGCTGGTCGCGCTGCCGCTGCGCCACGAGGGCAAGGAATACCCGCATTTTGTGAACCCCGCAGCCGTAACATTTGTCACCCTGAGCGTGCCCGATAAAAACGGCACGCAGGGCATCATCGTCGGCGTGCGCGGCGTGGGCTGGGAAGAAAACTACGAGGCCACTGCTGCCGAAATCAAAACCCTGCTGGACGCCGTGCGCAAATCCGGCACACAGCTGATGGAATTCAAACCCGAAGAAGCACATGCCCGCTGGTCGCGTCCTGCCGCACTTTATATCGACCCCGCATCGGTACGCGAAATCCGTGACGACGGCGGTCAGGTAAATGTCGGCTTCAAGGCGTCTGGCACGCTGGATGTTCAGGTTCACGACCCTGAATACAAAACCCCAATAAACCGCGACGAAGAGCGCGCGGCACGCATCGCCCTTGCGGAGAAAATAGCAGATGCCAGCGGCACGCTGACGCGCATTTCCGACCCGCTACGCGCGGTTTATGTGACGCCGGATGAATTTTCTGCCGTGCGTTTTTTCACAAACCCCGAAGCAGCGCAGCCCTACGGCATGATGCTTGACCGCCCGAAAACGCCGTCGAACCCCTACCCCGAAGCTGTGCGCGTACAATTCAATACCGCCGCCGAGCGCGATGCGTCACTGCAATCGCTGGTCGCAGCCGCGCAAAATACAAAGACCGCAAAGGCGCCCAAGCCGCGGTAAAATCGGTACGCATATAAGAAAGGCGGCATGCATGAAGCAGCCGCCTTTTTTGTTTAGGCGATTAGCCGCCCATCGAAGTTTCTATTCACTATCCCGCATCACAGAGCAGGCGGGGGCGGTGGTTTGGGTGTCGCTCCGGCCTGCGGCGGGGTTTT
>DQGU01000187.1:899-1290 GCA_003524565.1 Rhodospirillaceae bacterium | reverse complement strand
TTTGCAAAACATCCAGCGCCGCGCGCACTTCACGGATGGACTCTTTCATGAAATGTCGCTGGTTTTCTTTGTGTGCGAAGCGGATGTGTTCTTCGCCGATGGGATGTTTTTTAAGGAAGTATTGCACTTCGTCGCGGCTGAGGGTGCGGTAGGTCATGTCGAAATCGCGCTCCGCGATGTCCAGCATACGGCGAATATCGGCAAAAGCGCTGTCGCGGCCGCTTTGGCCTGCTGTTTGCTGTAAATCTTCGGCCAGCCCCGCAGGCAATTGGCGCGGGAAGCCTGCGGGCGGGGTGTAGCGCTTGCTCACACGCGCAAAGATTTCCTTGAGCGGCCTATCCGCCTGCAAATCAATCGCCGCGGCCAGAACGGCAGGCGTCCAGCGGAATTT
>DQGU01000187.1:0-647 GCA_003524565.1 Rhodospirillaceae bacterium | reverse complement strand
AGGCGTCCAGCGGAATTTTTCCTGCGCCTCCATCATCTCGGGCAGCGAAAGCTCGCTGTTGTCGGCATATTTGACGCCTTCTTTGGCAAGCACGTTCATTTTCTGCATAAAGGCCGATTGAATTTCGGCAAGCGCGGCTTTGCGCTCCGCGTTGAATTTTGCGTCCATGTTCCGCTCCTTATGATTTCTGTGCAAAAGCTTTATCGACCGCCTCGAAGGGCAGCAAAATAGAATTATGCCGCGCAGGGTAATCACGCACGGGGGCAAGAATTTCCAGCGCCGCCCAGTCACCGGAAGGCCGCATGCCATGACCGTCCAGCATGGATTCAAGCGCCGCGCCCGCCGCCGTGATTTCCGCGCGCCTTTTGCCGATGATGGCCGTGCGCATCACGGATACGACAGTTTTGGTCAGCGCGCAGGCTTTGACCGTAAAGCCGAACGCCGTCACGCGGCCCTCCGCATCAACATTCAAATCAACGGTGATGTCACTGCCGCAAATGGGGCTGACGGCGCGGGCGCTCAGCTGCGGATTTTCCAGCCGCTGCGGATTTTCCGCCCCTGCGGCCAAATCAAGCAAGCGGCGGTTGTAAACAGCCGCCAGCGCGTCGTCATCCAACATCGCATCGGGGGGCATCGCGTCGGGAGTT
>DQGU01000009.1 GCA_003524565.1 Rhodospirillaceae bacterium | reverse complement strand
GCTCTTCCGATCTCGGCGCGACATTCTGGCTTTCTTAACAGTTTATGTATAACATTGGCATGTAAACAGACGGAAAACTGATGGCCACCCAAGACCCGCAGGCTGAAAAACCGGCACATGCCGAAACGTCGCGATTTTTCGATTTCGCGGATGCCAGCCGCCGTGCGCTTGAAAACTTCCCCCAACTGCGCACCAGCACCATTTTTGTGAATACCGCCGCGCCCGAACAAAAAATCGGCGGATGGCAAGCCAAGCTCGCCGCTTTCCTGGGCGCCCATGCGCTTGAGCGCCGCGCGCGCATCGCACAGGCCGAGCAGCAGGACAGCTCCTACGCTTTTCAAAAAGAGCGCCCCTTTGGCATGCGCAGCCTGATTTACAAGCCGGATGACCATTTCGTGGAAAGCCTTTCGTCCAGCGTGCCGCGCGCGCAGGCGCAGTCTTTTGCTTTTCACCACGAGCTTGGCCATCTTGTCGTCAAAGACGCGCACGGGCCGATGCCCAAGGGCAAACCATATCCTGAAAACGCTGCCGATGGTTTTGCCACCCTTGCGCACCTGCAAGACAACAAACATGACGTGCTGCTGCCGCTGGTCAACAGCTGGGCGCGCGCCTATCGCTTTGTTGCATCAGGCGTGCCCGTGCACATGAGCGCCACCAGTATCGAAGCGATTGTCGCGGACAATCTGCAGGGCAAGCCGCAGGCGCAAGGCAGCCTTGCGCAGCAGGCCGAAGCCTATGCGCATGCCCATGCACCGGATGATGAAACCATTCACAACGCGCGTTATATCTATGGCCGTTTCCGCGGACGCGGCGAGCTGTTCCCTATTGGCGAAGACACGCAGAAAAAACTGATACGTTTTGCGGAAACCGCGCTTGCGACCGAAGACCGCTTCGCGTTTCAGGTGGGGCTTACCATTTTCCGTCCACTGTTGCACCCCGAAGGGGTCGAGATTAACGGCGTCACCCTGCGCCTTGATGCACAGACGCGTCAGGACATGACCGACAGGTTCGAATCCCGCGCTGCCGCCTTCGGCATCCAAAGCCTGATTGCGGAATGGCGCCAGAATGTGGACAGCCTGTGCGAAAAACAGCCCGCCGGACAAAGCGCCCCCGTCGCAAAACCGTTCAAGCTGACGATTTCCTGAGCCTTTCCCGCCCCCGCCCGCTGGCAAACCCCTTGTTTGCCAATTATTAATCGTTTATGTATAATATTGTTTCAAACGGGGAATCATATATATGACTGCGCCTGCCGATAATTTTGCGAATGAAACGGTTGTAGAAGCCGTCGAGAGAAAATCCCTCTCCGGCGTTTTCAACGCATTTGTGCGCGAAACCAAGCAGGAGCTGCCGGAAATTTCCGGCCATTTCGCCATCCTGAATATCCCCGAAGCAAAAGTGCACATGGACATCTCGCTTGAAAAAGCGGGATTCAAGGACAAGGCCGCGCTCGACGATTATCTCGGCGGGCTTTACAGCGCCTATAAAGACAGCGGCACGTCGGTTGCGCATTTCGACGGCAGCCGCAATCTTGCCATTCTGGTCTATAACGGCCCCAAGCACATGCAGATGTTTGCCGACCCCGTGCGCGACAACCTCAAGAACATCGTCGGCATCATGGACCATGAGCTCGGCCACATGCTGGTCGAAGGCGGGTATTACTACGGCAACCGTTTTTCGCTGACCGAAATCATCCATGCCGAAACCGGCGCGGATATTTATGCGGGGCTGCGCCATATCAGCCGTTTCGCAGGCTCCTTCATGGATATTGAAACACTGTCGTGGCAACGCACGAAAGACTTGCTTGAAGTCGGTGCTGTATCGCATTTCACCAGTTTCGGGCTTGATAAACTCGCCGCGCTGGCGGAAGAAAACGACCTCTCCGGCATCAAGGCGCATCAAGCCGTGCAACTGGCCACGCGCATCGCGTCCGAAGCATCGCCGCACGAAAAAACCGTGCAGGGAATCGCGCAGACTTTCACGGCTTTCAGCGAAGAGGACTTCAAACGCCTTGGCGCTGAGCGGGCGCTGCGCCCCATTGCCGAAAAAATCCTGTCGGGGGAGCTTGGTTATTTCTCCGGCCGCGTCGCCGACAAATACATGGCGCCCTATCTGATGGAACAGGTCATCATGAACGGCAAAGAGCCCGTGCTGCTGAATGGCCCCTACTGGGACAGCGTGCGCATGGCGCTGTTTGACATGAACGAACAAACGCGCAAACAAGGCCTGCTGCACGGCATGCCCGTCAAACCGCCCAAAGCCCCCGGCGTTAAATAAACACCCAATAGATTATCTGTTATCGCCCGCGCCGCGGATTTCGCCGCGCGACTGGCGGCTTTTGATTTTATCGATGTTTTCCTGCGCGATGTCGGCAAGGTCAACGCCGATATCTTCGGCCAGCGCGGCAAGGTACCAGAGCACATCGCCCATCTCGCCCTTGATGCCGGCAACCAGTTCATCACGGTTATGGTCGCCGCGGATGATTTTCTTGACCTTGTTCGCAAGCTCCCCCGCTTCGCCGGCAAGGCCGAGGGCGGAATAAACCAGATTATCCTCCGCCGGATAGATGCGGGTTTTCATGGCCTCCTGCTGATAGGTATTGAAATCGGCAATCTTGCTCATGGGTGTCGTCCTTCCTGTTCATCCAGCCACTGCTTCAGTGGCACGGTTTTGTCGCATATGTTTTTCAGGCTCTGCCATTCCTGCGCCGTCAGCAAGGGCGCGCTGCCCGCAGGCGCCGCGCGGCCTTCGGCGCGGATTTTTACCGCGCGGCTGCTGCTGGCGGGGTGGGGTGAAAAATACTCCATCACCTTTTCGGCCCCTTGCGCCCCCTTGGGCTGGCCTTTTTGTTCTTTTTCGTCCTTTTCATCAGCACCCTTGCCGCCGTGGCGTTCGAAAAATTCGGCAAATTTGCGACTATCGACGCCGGCGCGCGTCAGCGCGGCAACGGCGAAATCATCGGCGGCGGCCTCGTCCTCGCGCCCGAAGCTGAGCGCGCTCAGCGTGCCTGCGGCATCCAGCACGCTGCTGTCGCCCACCATCATGCCCATCATAAAGCTAAGCCCCATATAGCGCATCATACCGCGCAAGGGGTGGTTGTAATACACATGCCCCAGTTCATGCGCGACAACGCCCGCCATTTCCTCGGGGCTTTTGACGTCATGAATAAGACCTTTCAGCACCACAACATAATCACCCGGCGCCGCAACCGCATTCGTCATATCGTCTCTGAGAACGAGAGGTGTATATTCCAGCGGCTTTTCAATACCCGAGCCGATACGCGCCAGCATTTTGGCGAAGGCCGCACGGCCTTTTTCATCCACGCAAACAGGATTGTCAAAATGCGTCGTAATGACACGTTCGCCCAAAGCGCGCGCGGCGCTATTTGGCACCAGCGCCGCCAGATTGGCCGAATAGCGCGGTACGTAATGCACCGCCAGCACCACAATCAGCACCGCCAGCACCGCATAAAGCGCCAGCGTGCCCCATGACGCCGCCAGACGCGGGCTATGGTCCTGCGCCGATTGCAAATAGGGATGTATCGCCTTCCACGCGGCCGCACTTTCGATCAAAAGCCGCGCATCGGGGCTATGCCGCATACTGAGCCGCGCCGGATGAGATGTATCGTATTTATCAAGAATAACGATATCCGCGAATGCCCAGACCACGGCGGGCCTGCCGTCGTCGGGCGTCAGGCGCATGGCGGTTTCGGATACCGCCAACGTCACCGTGTAAGGACGGGACTGCACACCATCAAAAAACCGCGCCTGCAAGGCCATGACGAATAACCAAGCCCGATATCGGTATCGATACCGAACAGATCGTCGAGCCCTTCGCCGACGGCACCTTTTTCGCGAGCGGCCTGCATCAGCTCGGCGCTATCAAGATCGCCGCCGACAATCAGATGCTGCGCGGAGAATTTCATGCGGCGATGAATAACCACCGGCATGGCAAGACCGAGCGTGAACACCACCAGTAGCAGGTTACCCAGCCGCAGTTTGAGCACATCCAGACCCGTTGCCGTGCATTTGAAGCGGATACTGCCCAGCGTCAGCCCGCGCATTTTCTCGCGCATCAGCGCCGCGTGATAAAAACTGCGGGTGAGCATGATCAGCACACCGGCCAGCAAGAAGGCGATAAAAGCCACGCCGGATGCCGCAGCGGCGGCGCCTTCCTGCCCTGCGCCGCTCATGGCGGCGGCACCACCGGCAAAGAATACAGCCCCTATGGCGGCAACCACAATGACCCCGGAAATAATCAACGTCACCACATGCGTCGCGACCAGTGCGGAGGATTTCCCCTCGAAGCGCGTGCGCATATTCCCGATACCCGCGCGGTTGGCCATGTAACCATAGGTCGCAATATCCGATGCCGGAATAAGTATCCCGAAAGACACCACATTCAAAAACATACGCCACAGCGCAAAGCCGCCAAATCGAAACGGGCTGCCCGTCAGCCGTGCGCGAATACCGCGCCATGTGACGCGGTTCAGGCGGTAGCGCATCGACATGAAAATCGCGACCGGAATCAGGTATAAGATCGGCAGATAAACCGCAATAACAGCCACAGGCGGCAGCAATAGCGCGATGACGTAAAGACCGATAAGTATCGGCGATGCCTTGGCAAAGCCGACAAAAAGCTCTTTGCCCGTCCCTGTATATTCAAACGTATCGCCGCCCAGACGGAAACAACCCGTAAGGTAGCGGCGCATGCGCGTCTTGCCCCAGAAACTGTAAATGCCGAGGGTGATGACGGAGAGGAAAATATTCAAAAGCCAGATGCGGTAAACACCACCGATTTGCCCGCTGTAACCAAGACGGTTTGCCTTGACCGTCCCCCGTCCGCCGGTCGCGGGAACCGCCGCCGGAGACGGCTGTTCGGGCTGCGGGGGTTGTTCGAGCGTCAGATCGGTCATGTATAAAATTCCTTTTCGTCAAAAAACAAGATAACGGGCGGCAGATCAGCCTTTTTTGCGCCATGCGGGTTCGGTTTTGTTCAGGAACGCGCTCAGGCCTTCCTTGCCCTCGTCAGAGGCGCGGGCTTCGGCGATTTGTTCAACCGTGAATTTGATCATCTCCTCGTCAATCGCGCGGCCGGCGATGCCCAAAATCACATTCTTGCCGCGTTTCTGCGCCAGCGGTGCGCCGTCGAGTATGGCGGCAACGATACGGTCGCGCGCCTCATCGAGCCCCCCTTTCGGGCAGACATCATGCACAAGCCCGATGCGCGCGGCGGTATGGGCATCGAAACGCTCCGCCGTCAGGAAATAGCGCCGTGCCTGCCGCGAGCCCATCGCCGCCATGACATAGGGCGCGATGATGCTGGGAATAAGCCCGATGCGCACTTCGGACAGGCAGAACTGCGCGCCCTCCTCGGCAATGGCAATATCGCAGCAGGCCGTGAGGCCGACACCGCCGCCAAAAGCATTGCCCTGCACCAGCGCCAGCGTCGGTTTGGGCAGCGTGTTGATGGTTTTCAAAAGCGTGCCAAGGCGCATCGCATCATTCACGTTCTGCTGGTATGTATAATCGGCCATGCGGCGCATCCAGTTGAGGTCGCCGCCCGCGGAAAAGCTTTTCCCCTCCCCGCGCAGCACAACGGCGCGCACGGATTTGTCTTCGCCCGCTTTTTCAAACAGGCGCGTCAGCTCCCCAATCACAATCTCGTTGAAAGCGTTGTGAAGTTCCGGACGGTTCAGCGTTACCGTGGCGATGCCGCCTGCGACGCTGTATAGGACTGTTTGTTCGCTCATTTTCGGCCTGTGTGATGCGGACGTGGATGGGTGCTTCCTTTATACAAAAATCCACCCCCGCCGTCCAAGGGAGTTGATTTCACGGAATCAGCCACAGGCCGGAATATCAATTCCCCCAAACCGCAGGTTTGACCGCTGGCACGGCGCTGCGGGCGGGGTTTTCGCGCGGCGGGCTTTTGTAAACCGCGCGCAGGGAATTGAAGGTTTTCATGAATTCTTCGGATTGCAAAAGCCGCGGGTCGGAAACTTCCATTTTTACAATGCGCAGCCACGGCGAGAGGCTGTTATCGCACATCGCCTTGAAGAATTTTTGCGACAGGCGTTTTTCATCGGGCAGATGTTTGGGCAGGCTTTCATAGAGCATTTCGATGACCATACCGGGCTTCAGCTGCTCCGCCTGCTCCGCGTAGCTGACGAAGGTCACGCCGCCATGCTCGCGCTGCGATAAATAGGCATCGGCCACGTCCTGCTTGCTCGGCCTTATCTTGTCCTTGGGGTAAAGCTCTTTCAGGCTGTCTGACATATCCATGAACGGCCAGATGATATTGACAAAGCCAACTTCGAGCGGGCGGCCACTGGCGCCTGCGCCTTTCCAGCGTTCATCAAATTCGGCGCGGCCTTCCAGCTGCGGCGATGCACCCAGCAATGTTTCGCGGAATACGGCAGGGATAAGCGATTTGCCAATGCAGCGCGCCCCCTTCACGCTGACCAGCAGCGGGGCTTTCGGGTCGTCCAGCGCGTGCAGCGGCAAGGCATTGGCGAGTTTTTCCATCACCTGCACGATGTGGTCGCGCTCGGTCGATAAAAAACGCCTATGGGCTATATGCGGGCTGTCGTCGCTCACGGCTTCCCCTTGTTCCGATAGGCGTATTTTATGGCAAAATAGTTAATTTTTGGCTAGCGCCCGTGTCAGGGGCGTAAAACCGCGTCAGAACTGGCTTTCATTCAATTTTCCGGCGCGTAGACAACGCCGGAGTGCTGCAGCTTGCCGCGCGATGTCGCGAGCTGGATATCGGCATGGCGCTGCGCGGCGCCCTCATCTTCGAAGCGGCGCGGCAGGCGGCGCTCCACCCCTGTATCGTCAATCACGTAAACCATCCACGGCCCGCTGCCGGAAATAATCTGCCCGCTTTGCGCACGCGGCGTTTGCCATGCGGATTCTTCAGGCAGGGTTTTATCCTCAGGGATAGCGCGGTCCGGAAATTCCGCTTCGGCCATTTTTTTGGCGAGATGTTCCATCATCGCCTCTCTGCCGAGGCCCGTCGGCATGATGCTGGCGATATTATACGACAGAGACGGATATATTTTTTCCACCTGACGATAGCCATAGAACGCAAGCCCCGCCGCCGCGACCAGCGAAATGAGTGTTGGCAGAAACAAAAGCAGCAGGAACGAACCCGCAAAACAGAACACAGCATTCTGATACGACATGTATTCGGCGCGGTGTTCGGCGGGGATCTTGGACGGGTCGGCCAGCGATACCATCTTGCGGCTGCGCGCCGCAGGAATCGCGAGGTTATAGATAAACTCCGCTATGATAAAAAACTTCGGCGCTTTTGCCATCGACTACATCCGGAACACGCCGAATTGCGGCCTGCCGATGGGGGCGTTCAGCGCCGCCGACAGCGACAGGCCAAGCACGCGCCGCGTCTGCGCCGGATCGATCACGCCGTCGTCCCAGAGCCGCGCGCTGGCGTAGTACGGGTGACCTTGGTGCTCGTACTGCTCCAGGAGCGGCTTCTTG
>DQGU01000257.1 GCA_003524565.1 Rhodospirillaceae bacterium | reverse complement strand
CGCCGCCTGCATCATGCAATCTTCGAGCAGCTGGCGGCGCGCAAGGACATCCGCCGGCAAATCGCGGAAGCTGCGCGCGGCGGGGTTGCGCGCCGGGTCCGGCGTTAGATAATCAAAGCGCGTGCCCATATCGACTTCGTCGCCGTTTGCGTCGAGCAAAATAATATCAATCGCCATGCCGCGTGGATGGCCGCCCTTGCCGGGCGGGGAGAGCAGGCGGTTCGGCTCCTCCAGCCAATGCGGGTTGGCCTTTACAATCGCGGTCTCGCGCATCATTTCCTGCGCCTCGACCGTGCGCAGGCAGTCTTTCAGCTCGAACGAAAGCCCGCTTTGCGCATGGCATAAAAGCGCGGCATCCAGAATGATGGGCAGAAATTTTCGGTGGCAGAGCATGCGCGCATCGGCGCGGTAAATCGCGCCGCCGAACATGTTGTCGCGGTGATTTCCCTGCGCATAAACAAGGTCGATGCGCAGCGGATGGCTGGCCGCGAAGTCTTCGAGCGGCACCAAATCATCCGCAGTGACGGCGATAATATCGCTCATAGCTCCGCCAGTTTTTTGGCGGTGGTGATTTGCTGCGGATCCATGCGGATTTCAATCAGCGCCGGTTTTTTCGACGCCATGGCCGCACGGAAAGCCGGCAGGAAAGCCGCGTTGTCTTCGACCACCCACGCCCCCGCGCCGAAAGATGCGGCAAAGGCCGCAAAATCCGGATTGGTCAGATGCGTCGCGCTAACACGCTTGGGATAATGTTTTTCCTGGTGCATGCGGATAGTGCCGTACATGCCGTTGTTGAAAACAAGCAAGATAGGATGCGCGCCTTCGTGGCAGGCTGTTGCGATTTCCTGCGCGGTCATCATAAACCCGCCATCGCCCATGAAACCGACGACGACACGCTCAGGGTAGCGCAAACTGGCGGCAACTGCCGCGGGCACGCCATAACCCATCGCGCCCGACGTCGGCGCCAGAAGGCGCATTGGGCGTGCATAGCGCACAAAACGCTGCGGCCAGCCGCTGAAATTTCCGGCATCGGTCGTGAGAATGGCGTCTTCGGGCAGGGCATTGATGATGTCTTCGATAATGCCGTCAAGGTCAGGGGTGAATTTATCGCGGCTGCGCACCGTAGAGAACGCCAAATACTGTTCGCGCAGCACTTGCGTACGCGCCTGCCATGCCACGCCATCCACTGTCACGCCGGACAGCGCCTTGGCCAGTTCGGATACCGATGCGTGAATAGTCAGTTCAGATTGATAAACACGGTTCAGCTCGTCCGCATCCGGATAGACGTGAATAAGGCGCTGTTTGGGCTGCCCCGGCTGGATGATGGAATAGCCCTGCGTCAAAATTTCGCCAAGGCGCGTGCCGACGGCGAGAATAACATCGGATTCCTCGACCGCTTTACACAGTTTCGGGTCAACCGTAGTGCCGAGCGCGCCGACGTAGCAGGGATGGTTGTTGTCAAACGCATCCTGACGGCGAAAACCTGCAGCGACAGGCAAATGGTTGCGCAGCGCAAAATCCTGAAATGCGGCAATGTCCACATCGTGCCAGCTGCCGCCGCCGACAATCACCAGCGGATTTTTCGCACCAGAAAGAATGTCTTTGAGCCCTTGCACATCATGCGCTGTCGGCGCGAAATGTGCGGGCACGGACGGCATTTGTACGGGCGCGTCGGTTTCTTCGCACAGCATATCTTCGGGCAGGGCAATCACAACAGGCCCCGGACGGCCGGAAGTGGCCACGTCAAAAGCTTCGCGCATCACACGCGGGATGTCCGACGCATGTTCGATTTCAACCGCCCATTTGCAAAAGGGAGGCTTGAACATATCGCGGTATTCGACTTCTTGAAAAGCCTCGCGGCCTTTTTGGTCGCGCGCGACTTGCCCGACCAGCAAAATGAAGGGCGTTGAATCCTGCATCGCCGTATGCACACCGATGCTGGCGTTGCACGCGCCGGGACCGCGGGTGACGAAGCAGATGCCGGGATGCCCTGTCAGCTTGCCGTAGGCCTCCGCCATGAACGCCGCGCCGCCTTCTTGACGGCAGGTAATGGTGCGGATGTCGTCCGCGTCATGCAGACCGTCAAGCGCGTCGAGATAGCTTTCGCCCGGCACGCAGAAAATTTTCTTTACGCCATGCACGCGCAGGCATTCGACCAGAAGATGTCCGCCGCTTTTCTTGCTCATGATGTCACGTCCGGTGAAAAAAGATGTTTAGGAAAAAATTTCCATGATGGCGCCGCCGAGCATATAGGTCAGCATAAGAAACAGAATGACGCAGCCGACCTGCCCCATAAATCCCTGCGGCAAAAGCCGTAGCATTTCGCGCGAAACCCGCGCCCATTTCACAAGTTCGGGGTCGCGCGCCGTCAGCGCTTCGTCATGTTCGGCAAGGGCGATGATTTCAAAAAAGTTTTTGACCACATAGCCGTGCGCCATCAGCGTCACGATATCAAAAGGCCCCTTGCCATGCCAAATATCGGGGTGATGGGATTTAAGTCGCGCCCAGACTTTCCAGAATGGCAGAACGAGCGGCGTGAGCAATACACAGCCCACCACAACGCAGATAAAAATATGTATGATATTCAGCATGGATTTTCGCCGCCTTTTGCCCGAAGCTAGACTGTCTAACGCGTCTCAACTTTAATCCAAAGCCGGAGAGCTGAACAAGAGATGAAAAAGCCGACCTTGCGCCATATCCCCCTTGCCGGCATTCTGGCAATTACCCTCGGCGCGGCCGCGCCTGCCGCTGCCCAGACGGCGCAAACGCCGCAGCATCTGAATATCGGCATCAGCCAATACCCATCGACTCTGCACCCGCTGTTCGACGCCATGGTCGCCAAGAGCGTTATTCTGGGCGCGGCGCAGCGCCCCATGACCGCACATAACGCCGCGTGGAGCGGCCAGTGCATGATTTGCACCGAACTGCCCAGTTTCGAAAACGGTCTGGCCGTGCGCGAAAATTACACGGAGGGGAAAACCGGCATTGCCGCCACCTATAAAATCCGCCCCGGCCTTGCGTGGGATGACGGCACGCCGCTGACCGCCGCGGATTTCATTTTCGCATGGCAGGTCGGCAAACATCCGCAGTCCGGCGTCAGCAACGGGGAATTTTTCGCCAAAGACATCCGCGACATCACCACCAGCGCACCCGATACGCTGACCATCCACTTCGATAAGGAAAAATGCAGCTTCGCGCTTATCAACGATTTCCACCCGCTGCCCGCGCATCTTGAAAAAAAGATATTCGACGAAGACCCCGCCAATTACAAAAACCGCACGCTTTACAACACAGACCCCGCGCATAAAGGTCTTTATTTCGGCCCTTACCGCATTGCGCGTTTGCAAAGCGGCGCTTTCGTCACGCTTGAAAAAAACCCGCACTGGACGGGTGCCGCGCCTGCGATTGACTTCATCACCTTCAAAACGATTGAAACATCGGCCGCGCTGACAGCGCATCTGCTGTCGGGCGCGATTGATTATATATCGGGGGAGCTGGGGCTGACGCTTGACCAGGGCCTTGCCTTCGAAAAACGCCTGAAAACGCAGCGGCCGGGGCAGTATAACGTGATTTATAAATCCGGCCTGACGTACGAGCATATCGACTTGCCGCTTGACCGCGCGCCGTTTGACGATGTGCGCCTGCGCCGCGCGCTGATGCACGGCATGAACCGCGCACAAATCAACAGCGCCGTATTCGAAGGCCGCCAGCCGCCCGCGCTTGGCAATATCAACCCGCTCGACCCTGCCTTCACCGACGATGTCACGCTTTACCCGCACGACCCCGCCAAGGCCGCCGCGCTGCTGGACGAACGCCGCGGCGTTTTGCGCTACTGCGTCATCAGCGCGCCTTTCGACGGCGTGGCGACCGACGTTCAAGCCCGCGCCTTCGCCAGTATCGAAGCCGGCAAGCCATTGATTTCACTTATTGATGACCGCACTTTGCGTATCGAGGCGCTGACGCCGTCCCATTGGGCGGCCTGGCTGCGCCCTGGCTTGCCGCTCCGCTTCACCGTCGATGAAACCGGCGAAACCTTCTCGGCGGTGGTCACCGGCGTTGACGGACGGATCGACCCCGGCAGCCAAACCGTCGCCGTTTTCGCCGAACCGCGGCGTGACGCGAAAAGCGCGCCGTTTATGGCGGGAATGACCGGCTCGGCCGTGTTCGATGCGGCGGCGGCGAACCCGACCGCTCCGACGCAATAGGCGTAAAGCAAAAGGGGGGCGGGATGGACGACGCGCTGGGCGTGCTGCTTACCCTGCTGCGGGGCCTGCGCGCCGCCGAGACGCCGGAGGCGCTGTATTTCGCCATCGTCAACGACACCCGCCGGCTGATCGCTTACCGCCGCGCCGTTCTGCTGACATCGACCGCCGGCGGCTGGCGCGTGGTCGCCGCTTCCGGCGCGTCGCAGGTTGATCGCTTGGCCCCGCTGATTCAGCGGCTGGGGGGGGGGGGCGGCGGCGGCGGCGCCGGGGGG
>DQGU01000066.1 GCA_003524565.1 Rhodospirillaceae bacterium | reverse complement strand
CGCCGATATACATGCCGGGGCGTTTGCGGACGGGCTCCAGCCCCTCCAGCACCTCGATGTCGGCGGCGGAATAGTCTCCCTTGCGGGCGGTATCGGTGGATGCGGCCATTTTCTTGGACTTTTTAGCTGTTTCGTTCATAAGCCGCACTTTACGCATTTCAGGAAACGAAGGCAAGCGCCCCGCCCGATGGAACCTTTCCCGCCCGCCGCTTGTATCCCATCAAGAGGCCGCCTATATTATAATCAAGGCTATAGGGGAATCTGCTGATATGAATTTCGAAAAACCCGACTACGACACCGCGCCCGCCCTGCGCACCATCGCCATGCCCGCGGACACCAACGCGAACGGCGATATCTTCGGCGGCTGGCTTTTGTCGCAAATGGACCTGGCCGGCAGCGTGGTCGCGCACCAGCGCGCCGGCAGCCGTATTGCCACCGTCGCCATCGACGGCATGGTTTTCAAACACCCCGTTTTCGTCGGCGACGAGGTCAGCTGCTATGCCCGCGTGGAAAAAGTCGGGCGCACCTCCATCACCGTGCACGTCGAAAGCTGGGCGCGCCACCGTCTTGCCGAAAGCGCGCATAAAGTCACCGAAGGAAAATTTACCTACGTCGCTATCGACGAAAACCGCAAGCCCACGCCTATCGCCGGACAAAGCTGACACCCCTTTCCTGCATTTTCACGAAAGTACAGATGATGAAGCATTTTGTTTTTTCCGCCCTTGCCTCCCTCGCTTTTGCCAGCCTGTTCGCGGGCAGCGTTATGGCGGGCGATATCTACGGCATGAAAAAAAGCGAGCGCATTGCCGGCATCGGCAGCCTGTTCGGCGGCGACAGCAAGCAACCGGAAAAGAAAGGCCCGCCGCAGCACCCTATCCATGACGAACAGACGTTCGAGCAGCTGACGACTGTCCATACCGTCATGCCGTTCAAACGCGCCGACCTTTATTTCACCATGAACCTGCCCAGAGACTGGCAGACCGACATGCTGCCCGATGACAAAGCGACGCTAAGCGGCCGCATCATTGGCGATATTGCACGTTTTTCAAGCCCGATGATTGGTACCAAGCGCATCCGCGCTTCTGTCCACGGTGCCTATATCGAGCACGAGATTTCCGCTTCCAACTGGCTGCGCAACTACATCCTCAGCAGCGGCTTCGCCCCCGAAGGGGACATCATTACAGATGAAAAGAACCCGCGCCGCGCCTCCATCTTCTTCGTCAACCTCGATAACGGCGAAAGTTTTTACAACTACATCACCGCACAAATCAGCGGCAACGTGATGATGATGGCGCGCGTGCAGGTGCCGCAGAACTTGCGCGAATACGCCAAATTCTTGCAAAAGCGTCTTGTCGATAGCTTCAGCCTGACCTACCCCAAGGAAGGCCCCATCGAGCCGCAGCGCACCTTTATGATGATGGACGCGGCCAAGATGAGCCTCCCTGAATCATGGGAAAACGTTGCGCAGAACTTCAAAGACATGAACCGCCTGAGCGTCCAGCTGCACAACAAGAACGCCACCGGCGGGGTTGACGGGTTTATCCAGATGCTGGGCGTGCGCCGCAACCGCGGCACCAACCTGATGAAGGAAATCGACGAAATTAAAAAACTGCTCGACACCCAGTTCAACCTGGAAGTGACCGAGATGGAAAGCAGCGAACAGTCTGTTGCCTATGACCGTTTCATTTTCAACCGCTATGAAGTCTACAACATCGAAAGCCGCCGCATAGGCCAGAGCAAGCAGGATTTGCATCTCGTCGTTCTGGGTGACAAAGAATGGTATCTTATTATTTTTCTCATCACCATGCGCGAGCAGGAACGACTCTATGCCTGGGCACGCAATGTGCAAACGCTCGAGGAGATCGTGCGCTCCATTCGTTAACACCACGAAAACCGGCGCGAAAACGCAAGGATTCACAGACACTTGAACGGCGCCCACGGGCGCCGTTTGCTTTTTGGCCGTATCCGCGCAATAATGGCCTTCCCGTTAACAAACATACAGGCCACTCAATGACAAGCGACACAGGCTCCTCCGGCGACAGTAAACTCTCCGGCATGGAACAGATGATGCTCCGCGACCTTGAACGCGTGAAGCCGTCGAACGATACGATACTTCAGAATTGTGAACTTCTCCGCCGCGACCTCGCGCGTATGCGTGAAAATTCGGCCAAAGTACCGAAGCCCGCGCGTAACTGAGAAGCCTAAAACAAAAACCCCCTGCCTTGCGGCAGGGGGTTTTGTCTTGGACGAAGCCGCGATTAGACGGAGTAATACATCGCGAATTCAATCGGGTGCGGCATGGTTTCGAATGCCTTCACCTCTGCATAGCGCAGCTCCAGATAGCTCTCGACGAAGTCTTTGGAGAAGACGCCGCCTTTGAGCAGGAAGTCATGGTCGTCACGCAGGGCGTCCAGTGCCTCGCGCAGGCTGCCGCAAACGGTCGGGATTTCCGACAGTTCTTCCGGCGGCAAGTCGTAGAGGTTTTTGTCCATCGCTTCACCCGGATGGATTTTTTTCTGGATACCGTCAAGACCGGCCATCAGCATCGCGGCAAAAGCCAGATACGGGTTGGCAGCCGGATCGGGGAAGCGGACTTCCACGCGTTTCGCCTTGGGGCTGGCCGCGAAGGGAATGCGGCAGGATGCGGAGCGGTTGCGCGCGGAGTATGCGAGCAGAACCGGCGCCTCGTAACCCGGCACCAGACGCTTGTAGCTGTTGGTGGTCGGGTTGGTGATGGCGTTCAGCGCCTTGGCGTGGCGGATGATACCGCCGATGTAGTACAGGCAGGTTTCCGACAGGTCGGCGTAACCAGCGCCCGCGAACAGCGGCTTGGCAGCTTTCCAGATGGACTGGTGAACGTGCATGCCCGAACCGTTGTCGCCGAAAACCGGCTTCGGCAGGAAGGTCGCTGTTTTGCCATAGGCATGCGCGACGTTATGCACGACGTATTTGTAAAGCTGCATGTTGTCCGCGCTGTCAACCAGCGTGGAGAACTTGAGGCCCAGTTCAACCTGCGACGGCGCCACTTCATGGTGGTGCTTTTCCATCGGCACGCCCATGCGCGCGAGAACGGAAGTCATCTCGCCGCGCATATCGTTGGAGCTGTCGATAGGCTGCACGGGGAAATAGCCGCCCTTCACGCCCGGACGGTGACCCATGTTGCCATGTTCATAGTCGGTGCCGGAGTTATAGGGGCCTTCCATGCTGTCGATTTCATACGAAACCTTGTTCATCTGCACGTTGATGCGCACATCGTCGAAGATGAAGAATTCAGCTTCGGGGCCAAAGTAAGCGGTATCGCCCACGCCCGTCGCTTTCAGGTACTGCTCGGCCGCGCGCGCGATGGAGCGCGGGTCGCGGGAATACGGAAGCCCCGTCGCAGGTTCATACACGTCGCAGAAAACATCAAGCGTCGGCTGTGCGCTGAAGGGGTCGAGAACCGCGGTCGATACATCGGGCATCAACACCATGTCGGACTCGTTGATGGCTTTCCAGCCGGCAATCGAAGAGCCGTCGAACATGATACCGTCCGTCAGCAGGTCTTCGTCAACCGTCGATACATGCTGCGCCGTGTGCTGCAGTTTACCGCGCAGGTCGGTGAAGCGGAAAGATACATATTCAATGTTGTGTTCTTTGATAAGCTTGAACAGCGGCGCGAAGTTCTGCTTTGCCTTTGCAGGTTTCGCAGGCGCTTTCGCCACTTTCAGTTTTGCGTTGGTCTTTGCCATGTGTTTTCTCCTCTGGCCGTTTGGTTTGTTTGTCTGTGTGTATAAAGTCCGGTAGATAGGCAGTCGTTTGGAAAATATATGCGGCCTAGATGGCCTGTTTGCCGCGTTCCCCCGTGCGGACACGGATGACGTTTTCAACGGACAACACAAAAATCTTGCCGTCGCCGATGCGGCCGGTTTGCGCGGCTTTTTCGATGGCTTCAATCACGTCATCGACCTGCCCGTTTTCGACCACAACCTCGATTTTGACCTTGGGCAGAAAATCGACGACGTATTCGGCGCCGCGGTAAAGTTCGGTATGCCCCTTCTGGCGGCCAAAGCCGCGCACCTCGGTCACGGTCATGCCCTGTACGCCGACTTCGTGAAGGGCTTCCTTCACCTCGTCGAGTTTGAACGGCTTGATAATCGCTTCGATTTTCTTCATCGCGCCTGAATCCTGTGCGGGTTTTAAACGGCGCGTATGTTCGCAAATTGCGTGCCAGATTTTCAATCACGCTAACATATTGAATTTTAATATAGTTTAAGGGAAAGAAGCCAAGCCTCACGCCTAAAAAACACGCAATTGCACAAAAAATAGGCAATCTTCCATGGCGCGCCTGCACGCACTCATATATGATGATGTGTATATGCTATGTAATGACCTTGACCCCGCGCGGCGGTTTCTGATAAAACCGCGCGGTGTCGAGGGGACTGAAGCCCGCTTTTGCAAGGTTTCGGAAAACTGGCATTCCTAAATGTGGCGGTCGTAGCTCAGCGGTAGAGCGCTTGGTTGTGGTCCAAGATGTCGCGGGTTCAAACCCCGTCGATCGCCCCACTTTCCCTTCAAATCTCCATCACCCGCTGCACGGTATCGCCTGCGTTTAATCGCCGCTGGAATCGCCGTCCATAATCATGTTTTCTTCCGCCCAGTCCGGCATAAAAAACGCCGTCAAAAATCCCCAAAGCCCGACCAGCAGCAACATCCCCAGCAAAACGGCATGATGCCACGGATGCACGCTGCCGCGCTCCACCACGGACTGCGCCGGATTGCGCGGGTTCACATAGCAATAGGCCTTTGCTCCCGGTTGCAACTGCTTCACGGGTCTGCGTATATCACGCAGGCGCTGGTTCGATAAATTATCAAGGCCAGACAGATAGCGTGTTCCTGTATATACCTCTCCGCCTACCTCGTAGCGGTATTCAAGGTCGAGCTTGTAATCCCCGTCTTGCTTTTTTATCCATTTGTTGCGCAGGATTTCACAGCTGACTTCCGCGTAGCGGTAACTGGCAAGGCCTTCGGCATAAGACAATATGACAGGCAGCCCGCCCAAGCCGGCTATCGCCAGAAAAATGGTAAAAAATATGCGCTGACCCAAAGCCTTTGTAATAGACGCTGTAATAGACATGACCGCCCCCTGCTTCAGCCATCCTAAACAATCAGCCCCAAAAAATCGGCAAATATTTTGCGCTGCCGTGCCCCCTTCCCCTGCCATCTATAACCTGCAATACTTGACCTATGTTCGAAATCCTGACCGCCGCCGAAATGAAAAAAGCCGACCTGGCGGCGATTGCCGCAGGCACGCCGGCGCATCAGCTCATTTCATCTGCCGCCGCAGGTCTTTCCGCAGCTATCGAAAAAAATGCACCGCCATGCCGTGTGCTTTTTTTATGCGGTGCCGGCAATAACGGCGCGGATGGTTTTGTCGCCGCGCAGATGCTTTCCAAACGTCCCGGCTGGTCGGTGCGCGTGGCGTGCCTTGTTAAAAAAAGCGCACTCAAAGGCGATGCGGCAGAAGCCGCCGAAGCATGGGAAGGCACAGTTGAAAACCTGAATTCAAACCTGCCCGTGCATCAAACAGACCTTGTCGTCGATGCCGTTTTCGGCACAGGCTTCAAAGAACAACTGCCGCCGGTGCTTGTCATCCTGTTCGACAAAATCCGCGCGAAGGGATTGCCTGTCATTGCCGTCGATATTCCGTCGGGCATCAACGCGACCACGGGAG
>DQGU01000260.1 GCA_003524565.1 Rhodospirillaceae bacterium | reverse complement strand
GTAATCGTTGCGCGTGTCGATGACCACGGTATCGGGGTCTGAAATCACGTCGTTCCATTTCTGCGGCGAGACGTATGTGCCGACGATTTCATTCGGGTCAACGTCCGGCAGGCCGATGGTGACGATTTCTTTTTTCAGGCGCACTTTCATGCGGTAAAACGGCTGCTCGCTCGCCAAAGATTCCTTATGTTCCAAATCCTGCAATCCCGGGTAACGGCGGATGTGATGGAGCAGCGCATCGATGCCGCTGCGGCTGCCGGCAACCGTGCCGTTGATGCCTTCGTGCGCAATCAGCAGCGTCCCGCAAATGCCGTTTTCATCGCAAACGCGGCGCAATTCGGACTGCACCTGTTCGATATTTTCAATCGTGGCGAATTTATAAAGCGCGGCAACAACGAATGCGGTCATGGGTATATCCTCCGCTGCGCATCCTACGCCAGCACGAAGCCGATTTCATTATTTTTATGTGTTAGTTGTTATGCGACAGAACCACAAGGTCGAACAGGCAGCCCACGGGCGATTTGGGGCCTGTGGCGGAGGCTTCGGTGCCGCCGATTTTATCGCCTGGTTCAAGCGCGCTCTGGCTGCAAAGCTTATAGGTGCGTGTTTCTTCGCTGAGCGTCAGGCGCGTGCAGGGGATGCTGTCGCCATAGCGCGCCTTGCGGTCTTCGATTTGCACCGAGATATGCGTTTCGCCTTCATCCAGCGGCGAGGGAATGTGCGCTGTTCTAACGGTCTTTACATCCTCGACCGTGCCGCGGATTTCGCATACGGGCAGGGCGCCGTAATTGCCGGAGCCAAGCGCGCTGCGGCCTTGAACGGAAAGGCCAAAGGCACATACCGCCAGCAGCAGGCAGACGAAAAGGGTATGTTTGGGGCGGTTTTGTTTCATTGCGTTTCTCCCGTCGCGGCGCTGCGGGGGCGCGGGCGACTCTGCCCACAGAATAGCGCAAAATTATCAGCGGCGCTGATAAAAAATTCCTTTTAAAAACAGGGTTTTATTTTGCGCCTGCGGCGGGGCGGCTTTGCGCGGTTGCGAGCGTCTGGGTCACCGCGCGGTTGTCTTTGAGTGCTGAAAGCAGCATCTCCGCATAAACGTCTTTGTGATGTGTCGGCCGCGCGACCCACGATGCCTGCTTGTTAGGCGCGTCAATCCACATGGGGTCGAGGCCTTTGTCTTTCATCTGCTGCCAGTGGTCGAGGAGCTTGAGTTCATGCGGGCTGACATCGGCGGGGCGGCCATTGTGTTCGCGTACGCTCAGCATCACGCGTTTGCAAAGGTCGAATGTATATTCCTCCGGAAATGCGCCAAGGGGGGCTATCAATCCCGCTCGCAGCAAATTGCCGACAAGGCCGCGCACATTGGCGACGCCCCGGTTATGGTGCAGGTATTGGCCGACGCTGTAATTAATACGGTCGGTTTGGGTGCCGCCGGTATTCATATTTTTCATGATATCGCCGAACAGCTGCGTCGTGCTTTCGTGGGAACGCATGCCGTTTGTAAGTTTGCTGCCATCCACACGGTTCGGCAGACGAATGACGGCGAATTCCGTTTCAGGCTCCAGCTTCGAGGCGTGGCGGGCATAAGGGTTCGCAGCAGGAACGGCTGGTTTTTCCACTTTTGCCACAGGCAGGTCGAGCTGCGCGGGCTTGTCGCTTTCGGGCAGTACGGTTTGAATATTCTTTTTCAGTTTTTCAAATAGCGCGGGCGCTTTTTCTGTCAGCGCCACGGCGGCGTCGCTGGCCAGTGAAAAGCCTTTCTTGCCCATATCCTGCATATAAGGCAGGCCGCGGATGGTGAGCAGCCCTGCGAGTTTTTCCGGCGTCCAGCGGTCGCGCGTGAATAGCGTATTGGCGTTGTTGCGTGTTTGCTCCACGCGGCGGTGATGTGCGGCGCGGTGCTGGTAATCGCCGTTTTTGGCCTGTTGGATGGAGTTCGACACATCGGGCACGAATTTGTCGATGTATTTGTAGTAATTGTTATCGTAATAAGCGAGCGTGGCGGTTTCGCGGAAATAAGCGGGCAGGACTTTGGCCGCAAATTGTGTCCATTTCCCCGCCGCAGCATCGGGCATGGCGGCATCGGCTTCTTTGGCGATTTCGGGGTTTTTATTCCACATGCAATTGAAAAGCGCAGCGGTGCGGAATTGCCGCGCAGGGCCGTGGGGGGAGCCCATCATCGCCTCCGCCGCCGCAACTGCTTCGGATACGCGGGCGTTGCCTTCAAGCGCGCGGTTGACCAGTATGGCGTTGCGCGGCGTATCGCTGAGGTCGTATGCCATGCCGCGGCTGATGTCTTCCATGTGTTGCAGTTCATGTTTCAGCGTCAGCGCAACTTCGGCGGCGCTGCGGCCTTCGGCCAGCGGAATTTTCTTGTTCGCGTAATCGCAAAGCCCGACGGCGTTCATTTCGGCGCAGGATTCACTATCGAAGACCAGCGTAAATTTCATTTCCTTCGCTTTTTGCAAAAGCCGCACGCCGTCATCTGTCTGCGACAGCAGGAAGACGGCTTTTTGCAAATGCTCGCGGTTTTTGCTGTTTCTGATTTCGTAATCGACCATCGCCTGCGCGTTTTGGGTTTCGCTCTGGCGCGGGTCTTTTTTAAACGCAGGCTCCGTGCCGCCGTCGATATATTCAACGGGGCGGCGGGCAATAAAATCTGTGGCGGCGGCGGGGCGGTCGGTCACACGCTCGCCGTTTTCATCGACGATGATGTTCCAATAGCCCTCCGGCTGCGGCGGGGCGTCGGCGGGCGGTGGCGGAAAGAAGTTTTTCCGCGCCGACTGGCCGAATATGCGTCCTAAAATGCCCATAAATCCCCGTGAATCCGATGCACAGTGAATTTTAACATATTCTGGTAATATTTGGTTAAAATGAACTTTATCAACCGTTTAAAAAAGAAAAACCCGCCAAGCGGCGGGCTTTTCTTGTGCCTGAAAGGCGGCTGCGGTTTTACGCCGCGAGGCTTTCAAGGTCCAGTTCGTGCTGCTTCAGGTCAACGGAAACCAGTTGCGACACGCCGCGCTCGCTCATGGTCACGCCATAGAGACGGTCCATGCGCGCCATCGTCATACGGTGGTGGGTAATGACGATGAAGCGGGTCTTGGTTTCTTTCGACAGGTCTTCGAGCAGTGTGCAATAGCGGTCAACGTTGCTTTCGTCCAGCGGCGCGTCAACCTCGTCCAGCACGCAGATGGGGGCGGGGTTGGTGAGGAACATGCCGAAGATAAGAGCGATAGACGTCAGCGTCTGTTCACCGCCCGACAGCAGCGAAAGAACGGTGAGCTTTTTGCCCGGCGGCTGGGCGTAGATTTCAAGACCGGAGTCGAGAATATCATCCGCTTCGACCAGCTTCAGGTAAGCCGAACCGCCGCCGAACAGGCGGGTGAACAGCTTCTGGAAGTGGCCGTTGACGGTATCGAAAGCCGCCAGCAAACGCTCGCGCGCTTCTTTGTTCAGCTTGTTGATACCTTCGCGCAGCTTGTCGATAGCGGCGACGAGGTCGGCGCGTTCGGTTTCCATGGTGCCCATCTGGTCGGTGATTTCCTGCGCTTCGACTTCGGCGCGCAGGTTGACGGGGCCCATGTTGTCACGTTCGCGCAGCAAACGCTCCAGCTTGGATTGCCAGCTGTCAACATCGCCCAGCTCTTCGACGTTCAGCTCCAGCTTCGCCACCAGCTCTTCGGGGGTGCAGCTGAATTTTTCGAAGATAGTCGCTTCGATGCCGGACTGGCTGTGCTGCGTGTTGCTGACGTTGGCCTGCGCCATCGCGCGCGCTTCGCGGGCGTCGGACAGGGCGCTTTCGGCGGCGCGCAGGGTGCGTTGCAGCTCGTTGGCGTTGTTTTCGGTCGATACCAGCACGTCTGCCGCTTGCTGGCGGCGCTCTTCGGCTTCGGTAATCTGGCCGAGGAGGGCTTGCTGTTCCGCCTGAATACGCGCGGGGCGGCCGGAGAGGTCTTCCAAAACAGCCGTCGTTTGCGCAATGCGCTGTTCGAGGTCGAGCAGACGCTCCGCCACACGCTCCAGACGCGCGTTCCATCCTTCGACGTCGCCCGCGATTTGCGCAAGACGGCGCGCGCGGTTTTCGCCCGCGCGGCGGATGTCGGCGTAAACGGCCTGTTGTTCGGCCAGTTGCTGGCGCTGCTGCGAAACGGTGGTCTTCAGCGTGGCGATACGCTCGCGGCTTTCGGTCGTTTCGGGCAGGGCGGCCAGCGTGCCGCGCGCTTCGCCCAAAGATGCTTCGGCGGATTCAATATCCTGCGTGGCGGCCTCGATAGAGGTCGTGAGGCTCGACAGCTTTGCCGTGACTTCGGTCAGCTGGTTGCTGAGCGCGGTGTGGCGGCGGCGCAGGCCGTTCAGGTGCTCTTCGGCCTGACGGTTGGCGCTGCGTGCCGCGCCGACGGCATCAATCGCCGCGTTGCGGTTTTGCTTGGCGGCTTCCGCTTCGCTGCGGGCGGCATCAAGGCGCGTTTGCAGCGCGTCGATTTCCGCTTCGAGGTCGGCCAGGCGGTTTTTCTGCTCAAGGCGGATAGCCGCTGCGTTTTCGGCATCGGGCGAAACCACAAGGCCGTCCCAGCGCCATGCACCGCCGTCACGCGTGACGAGGCACTGGCCGGGCTTCAGCTGCGGCATCAGAGATTCTGCTTCTGCCGTTGTTTCAACGATACCGATTTGCGACAGGATACGCGCCAGCGCCTTCGGCCCCTGAACGGAGATAGACAGCGGGCGTGCATTGCCGGGCAGGGATGCCGCATCGGTGTATTCCGGCAGTTCGCGCCAGAAAATCGGCGCGTTGCCATCAAGTGCTGCCTGCAGGTCGTCGCCAAGCGCAACGGCGAGGGCTTTTTCAAGACCCGCATCAACGTTCAGAACGTCGATAACCGGCTGGTAGCCTTCCTGCGGGTTGCGCAAGATGCGGCGCAGGGCGTCGGCTTCGGCTGTCAGCTGCGCAAAGCTGCGCTGAACGGTTTGCAGTGCGTCTGCGGTTTCCTGTGCGCGCTGGTCGGCGGACGCGCGGTCCGTTTCGGCCGTATCAAGCGCGGCGGTTGCGGCGGCATAGGTTTCTTCGGCGGATGTAATCTCGCTGCCGAGGGTATCTAGTTCTGCCTTCGCCGGCGTGTTTTCAAGAAGACGCGTATGCTGCGCTTCAAGGTCGGATTTACGCGCTTGCAGGTTCGCAAGGCGGCGTTCGAGGTCGGCAATCTGGCGTTCTGCCGCGCCGCGCGCAGCTTCTTGCGCGGCGGTTTCTTCGGTCAGCAGGGTCAGTTCGGTTTCGCTGCGCTCGACCGTGTTTTGCAGCTCGTCACGCAGGATGCCGGCTTCTTGTTCCAGCTCGCCCTGACGTGCGGCTTCGTCTTCCAGCGATGCACGCTCTTCGCCAAGGCGGGCGATGGTTTCGCCGGCTTCGGTTTTTTGCGCGGTTTCGTGGCCGATGTCGCGGGTGTATTGTGTCAGCAGGTTTTGCGATTTTACGCGCTCTTCCTCGACAAGGCGCGCTTCGTTTTCAAGCGTGCCATAGGCGAGTTTGAGGTGCTGGAGCGCGGCGGCGGCTTCCGCT
>DQGU01000263.1 GCA_003524565.1 Rhodospirillaceae bacterium | reverse complement strand
GTACCGCTGCGTTCAAGGGCGTCCGCCGATATGCTCTTCGGCGGGCTGGAACACGAAATAAACGGTGCCTTCGAAATTTTTGGTTTCGGCCAGATACTTCGCCGCGCCCAGCAGCATTGCCATGTGGCCGTCATGGCCGCAGGCATGGTGCACCCCCGGATTGCGCGACTGGTGCAGCACGCCGGTTTTTTCCTGCATCGGCAGCGCATCCATATCCGCGCGCAGCATAATCGCAGGGCCGCCAGGGCCGCCCTTGCCGTGCAGCACGGCGACAACGCCCGTCTGGGCAATGCTGTGAATTTCATCCACACGGAAGCTTTGCAGCTGGCGGGTCAGAAAACGGGCTGTTTTACGCTCGTCAAAAGCCAGTTCCGGCTCCGCGTGCAGGCGGTGGCGCCAGCGCGTCATCTCGAGCGACATTTCTTTGATTTTTTTAATAATGCTCATGGCGGATATCCTTGTGTTTTACAGCAAGTCATCCACCCTCTTTTGCCGAAGCCTTTTTAGACCCCACCTGCATCGCCGCCCCGCCGCATGGGCGAGTCGCTTTTTTGACGTTTATTTATGGCAGGCAGGCCATAGTGGGGGCTTTGCAGGCGGCTGTCAACCCACCGCAGCGCAGCATGAAAAAGACAGAAAATATGCCATTAAACCCTTTCTTTTCAAAAGCCGCGCCCTAATCTTAGATACAGAACACCGCTGCCGGAAGGAGACCGCCATGCCCGCCTGCAATGCAACCCCAAGCACCCGCCCGAAAAACAACAAAATGAATATCATGACGCTGGGCGTGGCGCTGCTTCTGGCGGGCGCAACCAGCAGCAGCCTGATGGACAGCCGCAGCGCGCAGGCATCGGAAATCGCCAAAGACCTGCGCCTTTTGGACGAAGCTAAAATCTCGCTCACCGCCGCCATCGAAATTGCAGAAAAGCATGTCGGCGGCAAAGCGATTGAGGCAGACCTCGACCGTGAAAACGGCAAAGCCGTTTATGACGTCAGCGTTATCAAGGCACAGAAAGAATATGACGTGCGCCTTGATGCCGTCACGGGCGACGTGCTGCGCGTGAAGGAAGAAACGCCGTAAAAAATAAAACAGCCTGTATTTTCAGGATGAAGGGGGCGGCAAGCCCCCTTTTTGCTGTCTGCCCGATTTGACGCTATGCACAAGCCGTGGGACAATTATATTTCTTATACCCTGACGTAAGGTTGCAAATGGCCAAATGGACTGAAACCCTCGCCGATGTCGCAGGCAAGCTGGCCGTTTTTGCCGGAAACATCATTAGCCCCACGGCAACGAAAATCGTGCGCGAAATCCATCAGGATTACAAAGACGAGCAGCAAGCGAAAATAGACCGCTTCAATGCGCCCAGATTTCAGGGGCCGATTACAAAAGAATCCCTATTTGGGACAGCGGGCACACAACTGCGCCAGCCTTTCAAAGAGAGCGCGGAAAAAACCAACACTGCGCCCGCCGCCAACACTGGCGTTATCAGCCGCCAAAACCTGCAGGCCGAAGCCGCCAAAGCTGCGGCAGCCATGCAAAAGCCCCCGCGCACATAAAGCCGCTGCAAATCCTACTTCAATCTTGCCGCCACTTCCGCATCCAGCGATGACATGAATTTTTCAACGACGTCCGTATAGCTGCCGTTTTTGCCTAGCTCGCTATTCAGCTTGCCGTGTCCTTTGGGCAGCGCAAGCGTTTGCGCGGGGATGCCGAGGGCAAGGCTTTTTTTCACATAGGCGTCCGACTGCTCGCACGGCTTATCAGGGCGCGTGGTGGAGCAAATGCCCAGCCACGGGGCGGAAGTTTTTTCAAGCCGGTGCAGCGGTGATGCCGCCGGCCATTTCGCAGGGTCAGTACCGAAAGCTTCGGCATAGCGCGTTTTTAAAAACGGCACGACTTTCGGCATTTGCATTTCAAGGTCGGTCGCGCCGGCGTCAATCGACACCACACCGAGAATTTTTTGCATGCCCGCCGATGCCTGAATGTCACCCGCCGCGCCGACCAGCGACACCAGATGCGCGCCTGCGGAATGTCCCATCAAGATTAGCTTTGCGCCATCACCGCCCCATTCGGCTGCATGTTTTTGCACATAGGCCGCGGCGGCTGCGATTTCATAGGCTTGCGCGAGCGCGTTTCTGCCGTGCGTCATCATGGGGTAATTCGTGCTGACAAAAACGAAGCCTTTTTCCGTCCAGCGTTTGACTTTGTTTTCGACGGTTGATTTCAGCGCCTTGTCCCCGACGCACCAGCCGCCGCCATGCACCATGAGAATGACCGGCGCAGGCGCATTTCCGGCAAGGCGGTTTTTGGGCAAATACACATCCAGCCGCTGGCGTTCATGCGTGCCGTAGGCGGCGTTTTTGATATCCGGCGGCGGGCCGAAGGCTTTGTCGCCCATAGACGAAATACGGCGGTCAATCTTGGCGTAATGCTCCGCGCAGGTGCCGCCGCCTTCTTCGCTGAACATGCCCTCACCGTCGTCGGCTTTTTGCTGGATACGCTCGCGCAGGCGTTCGCGCAGCGACGCCGCCGCTGCCTCTGACGCCAGAAACGGCAAAAGCAAAGCGCCGCACAAAACCGCTGCGTATAAAGCTTTTTTGCACCCGTTTGTCATGCCGTTTCCTTTTGCTTAGCGGTTCATCAGGCGTTTTTGAACATCCACCTGGTCGCGCGGGGATATGCTCTCGCGCAGCTCGTCACGCTCCGGCGCGTAAGACTCGTCAAGCTCGGACGCAAGACTGTACCAGTAATAAGCCTCGACATTGTTTTTAGGAACGCCGCGCCCTTCCATATAGGCATCGCCTATCATCATCGTCGCGCCCGCGTGGCGTTTCTGCGCGGCTTCGTGAAACCATTTGACCGACAGCGGCAAATCCGCCGCCGTGCCAAGGCCTTCGAGGTACAACCGCCCCAGCATATATTGGCCTTCGGTGAAATTCTGCTGCGCGGACATATTTATCCATTTGAAAGCCTCGGCGGGGTTTTCGTCCACACCTTCGCCGGCCAGATAGGAATAGCCGATATTGAACTGCGCTTCGGGACTGAATTTTTCGGCGGCCTTGCGCCACCATTTCATGGCTTCGCCAAAATTTTTATCGATGCCCTCGCCCGAAGCATAGGCGGCGGCAACCGCGTTTTGCGCGCCGATATGCCCGCGCTCGGCGGCACGGCGAAACCATTTGACGGCCTCGACCGCGCTGCGCGCACCGGTTTCCTGACTGAACATATAAAACATGCCAAGGTCATATTGCGCTTCGGTATGGTTCTGGCTTGCCGCTTTCAAAAACCATGTCAGCGCCGCGCGGTGGTCGCGCGGGGCGCCGTCAATGCCGCTGCCGTATGCAACGGCAAGTTCGTATTGTGATTGCGCATCGCCGCCAAGCGCTTTTTCAAGAAGCTTCGGGTCTGGCCCTGCCGCAGGCGCTTCGGTAGCAGCGCCGGCCGCGGGCGTTTCAGCCAAAACAGGCGATACCTGCAAACAAGCCACACAAAGCGCCATGCGCAAAAAGTTTTTCATGTATCCCCCGCCCCTGCATGAGAAAGAGCCGGCGGCACATTACCGCACGCCCCTTCTTCCAAGGCTATCGCATCCGCCGCCGAAGTGCGAACTTTTCGCCGCAAAAAGGCAGACGCGGCACGGCAAACCCGTTTGGGGGTCTGTCTTTGGGAAATACACCAAAAGCCCGCGCCATCCTGCGCTGCGGGCATAAAAAAACCGCCTGCTGGCGGTGATGGGGAGAAAAAATGGAGCGGATGA
>DQGU01000176.1:1323-6483 GCA_003524565.1 Rhodospirillaceae bacterium | reverse complement strand
AAAAAACACAAAAAAATTTTCATCCCGTCGCACGGTTGATGAAAAAGACCTCGTTCAGTTCGAACAGCTGGGCGCGAAATGGTGGGATGAATCGGGGCCGATGAAGCCTTTGCACAAACTGAACCCCGTCAGACTCGACTACATCCGCCGCATGGCCTGCGCGCACTTCGGCCTTGATGACCAGAAACTGGGCGCGCTTGCCGGTTTAACGGCGGCCGATGTCGGCTGCGGCGGCGGCATTGTGGCCGAACCCCTCGCCCGCATGGGCGCGGCTGTCACGGGGATTGATGCGGGGACGGAAAACATCCGCGCCGCCCGCGCACATGCCGAAGCCGGCGGCCTTTCTATTGACTATCAGGCCACAACGGCGGAAGCGCTGGCCGAAAGCGGCGCGCAATTCGATATCGTGACCGCGCTTGAGGTTGTGGAACATGTCGCGGATGTGGATTTGTTCCTGACATCCTGCGCCGCGCTGGTAAAACCGGGCGGGATGCTGGTGGTATCGACGCTCAACCGCACGGCGAAATCATTCGTGCTGGGCATCGGCATGGCGGAATATGTGCTGCGCTGGCTGCCCGCGGGCACCCACGACTGGCGCAAATTCCTGAAACCGTCAGAAGTCGCCGCCCCGCTGATGCCGCTTGGGCTCGATATTATCGACGTCACGGGCCTCGTTTACGACCCGCTACGTTTGAAATTCAAACTCAGCGACAACGACCTTGATGTGAATTACCTGATGACGGCGGTGAAAGACGCGGAGTAAGAAATGCCTAATTAAGGCTTCGCCACGTCGTCGGTTTTAATTTCTTCCGCTTTGAGAATATCCGCAAGGCGCACGGTGGCGGCGCCGGGCTTGAGGGGTTTTTGCTGGCTTTCGTGCGGGCGCCAGCCGATGGTATAGATAACCTGAAACGTCGCGCTGACGCGGCCGCGTTCATCGCCGTATTTTTCCTGATATACCCGCGCGGCTTCCAGAATGACCTGTTTACGCGTCGGCAGTTTCAGTCGGTCATGCACCGCATTGCTCGCCCCCATGCCGCGCAAATCCTGCATCAACTTGAGCGGGTGGCTGTAATCGACCGTAATAATATCGCTATCCACCACGGGCAGCGCAAATCCTGCGCGCTGCATCAGCGCGCCCATGTCGCGCAGGTCGATAAACGGCGACACGCGCGGGCTGGCGCCGCCCGTCACGGACAGCTCCGCCGTCATCAGGCTGTCGCGCAGCTCCCGCAGGCTTTCGCCGCCCAGAACCGCCGCCATGAAAAGTCCGTCGGGCTTCAGCGTGCGCAGAACTTGCAAAAGCGCGCCCGGCAAATCGTTCACCCATTGCAGCGACAGGTTGCTGACAACCGCATCAAAACTTTCGGGGGCAAAGGGCAGGAAATCTTCATCCGCCGCAACGGCCGGCACAGGGGCGGCGGCGGCGAAGCGCGGCGCCATGTCGGCCGCAAAAACATCCTGCGTCCCTGCACGCGCGGCCAGCATTTCAGACAAAACACCGTGATGGCTGCCGAGGTCAAGCACGCGGGGGAACGGACGGCGGACAAGTTCCAGCCGCTCCATCAGCCGCTCCGCCACGTCGCGCAGTAGAAAATCGTAATCGCCGATGTGCATGGCCGCGCGGTCACGGCGCAGGCGCAGAAGCGCGCGGTCAAAAACATTTATCACATTTGGATTGTTCATTTTGAATTGCCCACGGCATCAACGCGCATCCGCCGCGTATCAGCGCCGCCCCTTGCCCGTGGGGTCGCCCATGGGGGTCAGCTCCAGCCGCTGTTTAATCTGGCGGCCGACCTGTTCGATGTCCTTGTCTATTTCGGCAACGGCGGGCGTGTCTTTCATTTGAATGGCGGTGCTTTCGCGCAAAATCCGTTTGGCCATGGCGTAGCTGTCGGACAGGCGCGGCCCGACGCGTGGCGCGGCAATGCTTTCGATAAGCGCCTGCGCGGCCTTGTTCTGCTCGATGATTTCGGGGTCGGTATCGGGCGACCACAGCGGTTCCTGCGGTTTGGCAGGCGCGCCTGCCCCACCCGCAGCGCCGCGCTGGCCGAGAACGCGCGAAGGTACGGCGGAATAGCCGACGTTTTTCGCCTCCACTGCCACTTTTTCGGTGGAAAGGGAGAAGCCCTTGCTTTTCAGGTTCACGGGGCTGCGGTTCAGCTGCATGTCGTGGTTATCGTTCATCGACATGTGCAAACGCGCGATAGCCTTGAGCAGGATGCCGCTGAAACGGTTGAAGAAGCCCAGCATCCAGATACGTTTGAGCGGCGCGTATTGCCATTTCGGCCCCTGCCCCACCACCGGCGGCGATGAAACGACGAAAGGATACACCCGCTGCGGTGTCACGCCCGTATGCGTGAAATAGCTTTCGCCCAACTGGCCGACCTGTTCCACCGGTACCTTGAATTTTCCGGCGATGAATTCCTTGGCATCTTCGACGCTGCGCACATCCTTGGGCAAAACAAAACTGGGCGCGTTCAGCATCGCGCCGTCACCGCCCAGACGGTTCGGCACGGGCAGGATTTTCGGCTCCAGCGCGACCAGCAGGTTATTGTCCCAATCGCGCGAAATCGGAATAACCACGGCGATGTTTTCAATGCCGTCTTCGGTCAGAATGAATTCAATATCCTGCGCCGACAGCCCGCGCGTGCCGCGCCCAACGCGCCCCTCCTCGACAAATACCGATTTGACGGGCTTCAGCGTGATGGCGCCTTTTTTCTCTTCTTCAAACTCGGCCGGCTCGACGTCTTCAAGAATATCTTCGGGGTCTTTGCCCTTGGTCGGCTGGCCGGGCATCTTGGGCATGACCTCGCCAATCCAGCGCGGCAGCTGCATTTGATAGCGCGACATCAGTTCGAACACATGCAGCTCCAGCCGCGGTTCGGGCAGCAGCCCCACCTGCGCGGCGAGAAGAATATCCGTCGCGTCCAGCTCTGTAATCGTGCCGATTTCGGTGAAGTTCACCTCGCTGTCCTTCTGGATGGCCCAGCCGGTCTTTTGCGGGTTTTCGACTTCGACGAAAACAGGCTCGATGGCCTCGTCAATACGGTCGGGGGACGGGAAATAGGTTTCCCCCACATACCAGCTGTCATCGGCTTTCGGCCGCAGGCTGGCATAGTTGTTGACGTAGTCGAAAATCATTTTGCGGTTTTCTTCGACGTCGTCCGTCATATTGACGGTGTCCATGGTGATGGGTTCAATCAGATGCCCCGACCATTTCTTGCCATCAATGTTGTGCGAGCCGCGCTGCACCGCGTTCACAATCGGGCGCGGGTATCCGCTGCGCACATAAATGACAAGGCGGTTATCCGGCGTGATGCGGTAGGGCACGATGTCGCAATATTCGCCCGGGCGCTTGACCAGTTCGTGCAGCTGCCCGCTTTGTTTGTCGCGGACAATCATGATTTGCAAATCGCCCACGGGTTTTTGCGAAGGGCGGCGCTCTTCCAGCACAAGACTTTGCTTGTCGGCAACTTTTTGCGACACAATGAAGTAATTCGTCGCGGGGCTGCCCATGGGGACGTAGTTTTCGCTGTAAAGCTGGAAACGCCCCTTGAAGCAGTTTTTCACCACCCACGGGTTCCAGTACGGGGCGGAGAAAACCATGCGCATGCCGAGGCGTGCAAATTCGCGGCGGAAATCCTGATAGGTGGCGAAGGTATATTCTTCCTTCAGCTCCTGCTCCCAGCTTTCGCGGCTGTTTTTGCGGTGAATGAATTCCAGCGCCCATTTGTGCATCAGGCGGAACAGGCGCGTGCCTTCGCGGCGCGGCATCAGCTCTTCGATAAAGAAACCTTCGCAGCCTTCCGCCATCGGACGGGCGGTTTGGGAGAAGTGTACCAGAAGGTCGGCATCCGACAGGCTGCGCGGGTCCATGCCGCGGCTGGGCAGGTTCGGCAGCTCCAGCAAAACGAATTCATCGTCCGAGGGCAGCATGTAGTCGCGTATCAGCATCGTGCCGCCGACTTTCAGCTTGCGGATTTGTTTTTCCAGCAAATTGAAAACCTCGTCCCCGTTATAGCCCCAATGGGAATAAACACGGTGCAGGACGTTTGAATTGATGATGCCGTCAACGGATTCATCGTCAAGGTCGTGAATACCGATGTCTGTCTGGCGGAACGACAGGTTGGGCAGACGGTAATTCTTGCGCGCAAACTCGATGGATTTGGCGTCGCGTTCGATACCGATGATTTCGGTGCGCGGGTTCAAAAGCGCGAGGGCGTAGGTCACCTCCCCCGTCTCGCAGGCCATATCGACAATGCGCGAGCCGGCGGGCAGCAAAAAGTGCGCGGAAATCAGCGCGGCCTTGCGCTGGATAAATTCGGGCATTTCAATGACAAGGCGCTCGCGCGACGTTTCATCCTTCGCCGCAAGGGAGAAGTTTTTGATGCTCGCCGCAATCTGCTCTTTAATGTCTGTTCTATCGACCTTCGACACAGCCTTGCCCTGAGGAAGCGCAGTATGCTCCCGTTATAGTTCCATTATAGCGGATATATGTGGCAAACCTCCAGATTTGCCACAGCGCGAACAAATGTTACAATAATAAATACGGAAAATCAATAGCTTCGTTGATAAACTTTATTTATTGATTTCAACCGTCTTTGGCGTATCGTCGGGTTTATGCCCTTGTTTTTACAACTTTCGCCGGTTTTGCAACCCCTGCGCCGCTGGACCATGGCCGCGCTGGATGCGCTTTTGCCCCCGCGCTGTCTGGGCAGCGGCAAAATCGTGGACAGCCCCGGCATGCTGGATGCCGGCTTTTGGGCGGAACTGGCCTTTATCAGCGCCCCCGCCTGCGCCTGCTGCGGCCTGCCTTTCAGCTTCTCGGTGGCGGAGGGCAGCCTTTGCGCCGCCTGCATCGATACCCCGCCCGATTTCGACATGGCGCGCGCCGCCGTGGTTTACAACGACGCCAGCCGCCAGCTTATCCTCGATTTCAAATACGGCGACAAAATGCACGCGGTGGATACTTTCCTGCCGTGGCTGTCGCGCGCGGCCGCCCCCATGGCCACAGATACAGACATCGTTTTGCCCGTGCCGCTGCATCCGCGCCGTCTATGGCAGCGGCGTTTTAACCAGTCTGCCGTGCTGGCGCAGGCCATAGCGCGGGTATCAGGCGCCGCCTTCAGGCCGGACGGCATGACGCGCAAAAGATTT
>DQGU01000176.1:0-1065 GCA_003524565.1 Rhodospirillaceae bacterium | reverse complement strand
CCCAGCCGCAAAAAGGCCTCAGCCGCAGCGAGCGGCACAGCAACGTCCGCGGCGCCTTCGCCGTATCGCCGCGCGCGCAAGCCAGCATCAAAGATAAAAACGTGATGCTGGTCGATGATGTTTTTACCAGCGGCGCGACACTGAACGAATGTGCGCGGGTGCTGAAACGCGCGGGAGCGGCGAAAGTTTACGTTGTCACTCTCGCCCGCGTCACGCGCGAAGAATTTTAGCAACAGCAAAGAAACCCCTGTGCCGCAGCGGTTTGTTGCACTGCATCAAAAAATCATTTGCCAAGAATCAAACCCTATGATGCAATCAAGGGTAAGGAGAACAATCATGCGCACCGCCGCACATTACATTGCCGTGAATATGCCGCAGCTTTGGACAGGTCTTAAACCGTCCACCGCAGCCGGTATTGAATCCGGCGCGAATAATGTGGCGGGGGGGGGGGAGACGCAATGCTTTACCCAGACCGCCACCCAAAACGGCTGATTGTCCTTGCAAGACTGTCAGCCACAGGCTGACAGGAAAATCCCCCGCAATCCCGACTGATACAAGACGCAAAATAGCGCGCATCCTGAATCCGTCCTTGGCTTTGCCCGTCCGCCTGTTTCCAAACACCACCACCGATAAACAGGAGGAGGCGCGCCATGCACGCCGAAGATAACATGCGTGTCTCGCACGCAGACAGAAACGTCAGACTGCTGCACATGCACGCCGTATGCATGAACATGTGCTTCGTCATTCCAGTTGTCGTTCCCTATTACCGTGACCGCATGGGGCTCGGCTTCGACAGCTTTTTGCTGGGCGAAGCCGCCTTCGCCGCAACGCTGGTACTGCTGGAAATGCCGAGCGGATGGTTGTCGGATGTATGGCGCCGCAAATACGTCCTGCTGCTCGGCACGCTGGCGGAAATGGTGGGCTATGCCCTGCTGCTGCTGGCAGACGGGCTTTGGATGGCCGTTGCATCGCAGATGGTTATCGGGGTGGGTATCAGCCTTATCTCCGGCACCAACTCCGCGCTGCTCTATGACAGTTTGCTGTCGGAGGGGCGCGAGGGCGAAT
>DQGU01000160.1 GCA_003524565.1 Rhodospirillaceae bacterium | reverse complement strand
ACGGAAACCGTGGCGGCGCTTGCGAACCAGCTTGCTGGGTTGATAGGTACGTTTCACAATAAGTCTCCATTCCGGATAGTAGAATCTGAATATTCAAGCCATAGGTGTATAGGGGGCAGCCCCTATACTGTCAACTGCTTTCTGCCGTTTATGATAAATAATCCTGTAAAAACAACGGCAAACCCACCCGCCCCCGCACATGAAAACCTTTGATTCCAATGCCTTGAACCCCAAAAACCACCCCCGCAGCACGATATTCCGATTGACGCCAAAGCCAAAAGCGCGGATAAGGAAACCGCTGCGCCCGTAGCTCAACTGGATAGAGTGTTGGCCTCCGAAGCTAAAGGTTGTGGGTTCGAATCCCGCCGGGCGCGCCATTCCTTAATAAAATAATCCAAAAAACTTCCTGATTTACCTGCTCTGCGTTTTGCCGGACACTCTAGGCAACACATGACAGGGGGATTTTATGCACGCCCGCCACTTTATTGTTTTTATCATCTTTTTTCTGGCTTTCTCCGCGCCCTCCCGCGCCAGCAGCCCTTCGCAGGCATCACAGGTATGTTCGGCCTTGCTGGATAAATCCAACATTGTTTGGAAACATGTATCGGGTACTGACTATTACGCCGTAAAAACGCCAGCCGGTTTTACTGAACCAACGTGGAAAAATGTTTACCACAGCACATATCTCGACATTCAATCTGCCACGCTTGATTTTTCGGGACATGAAAACAAACCTGCGGTGGTTTACGCCGTCAAGTACGAGGCGCGCTACCACTACCACCATTATATCGTCACCGCCCCCGGCGAAGAAGAGAGGCTACACCAACGCCTTTCCCAAGTCACAGACGAAGATACTCTAGCCCAATTAGAGGCAGATTTAGCTTACCCGCAAGATGCGTCGTTCAGTACAAGCCCCATCGGGCGCTATTCAAAAAAAGAAAAGACAGCGCCGATGAAATCGGCGCTTTATGACGCGTCTAATACAAAAACCTATAATGGCCTTGATACACGCTCAAAAATTCTTGTCCATGAAAACCGCCCCTATCTGGTGGCAACGTCTTCGGAACTTGCGCAGGCCATAACCGTTTTCGACTTTGGCAAAGACGGGCAGCTTGAACCGCTTTGCTCCCACAGCGGCGCAAAAAGCGGCAAAACGGATATTGTTACCCCGCTTGGCAGGTCGTCCTTCGCCTGCCCGTCCAATTTAAAAGAAACCCCTATTGCATGGGATAAAACAGGGCCTAGAAAAACGGCCTTTCTCGACCTTCCGGAATGGGGAGGAAAAAGGCCTCTATTGTCAGTCATCACGCCGCTGGGCAACAGCGGCATGGGCACGTCCACGCTTTACATTGGCGATGTCAATGCGCCGTCGGCGGACAAGGAAAAAAACTGGCTTCATCTAGCCGCCATTAAAAAAGATGACATCGATTCAGTCGGCCTGCGCTTAACCGACAGCGGCGCTTATATCTGGGTTTGGAGCGATGACGCCACAGGCACCCGCCCGCCCAAAACAACTTACTATCGCATTCATGCAAACGCGCTAACGCCTGTTTGCAGCGTTGTTTCAAAAACTATCCCGCCAGAGGGTTATGCAAAAAACCTCCCGGAGTAATCACTCTCATTCGCGGTCAACCGCCAACAGCTCCACTTCAAATACCAATGTCGAGCCGGGGCGGATGGATGTCGTCGGACTGCGGTCGCCGTAGGCGAGGTCGGCGGGTATATACAGCATCGCCTTGCCGCCCTGCCCGATAAGCTGCAAACCTTCGGTCCAGCCCGCAATCACATTTTCAAGTGCGAAGGTCGCCGGACGTCCGCGCGCGTGGGAGCTGTCAAACTCCGCGCCGTCAATCGTCGTGCCCCGGTAATGCACCGTCACCATATCCGTCGCCGCCGGCTTCACATCGTCGCCCGCCGCGATGATTTTATATTGCAGGCCGCTGGCGGTTTCGATGACGCCGTCATTGGTTTTGTTCTGCGCAAGGAATTCCGCGCCTTTGGCACGGTGGATGGCGGCGATTTTTGCACTCATGGCGTTTCCCTTAAAACATTGCATCCGGATTTTATTATAACGGCACTTTATGCCGGAACTATATATACACCTGCACAGTTATCGCAGGACGGGTATTTTTATCATCCGGCGGAGAGTATTTCAATTCATCCGCTTATTGCCTAGAATGGCCGTCAGATTTCCAAAGCGGAGTTTTTTCATGACCACCACTCGCCCCTATGCCCTTCGTCTGTTTTTGTCCGCCTGTGCCGTTATGACACTGGCCGCCTGCGCGGGTCCCGTGACCGCGCCGCCGCAAAGCAGCCGCACCGAAATCCAGCAGGAAACGCTGAAGCAGCAAAGCCTGCTGTTTGAACGCCACGTCGCTGACAGCGGCCGCATATTCGCCCTTTCCTATCCGCTGATGGTGGCGAATGCCGAATTTTGCCGCCCGCGCACATCGCCCACGGTCGGCGCGACGGTGTGGAATATTTACGGCCTGAAGGGCAATGCGCAAACGATTGCGCGTCAGGCCTACGGCCTTGGCCCGCGCCTTGCGCTGCGTGATGTGGTGCGCAATTCGCCCGCCGCGCGCGCAGGGCTGCGTGCAGGTGATGTTCTTATCGCCATCAACGGCCAGAACCTGCCCGCCAATGCAAAGGCCGCGCAGATTGCCGAAAACCTTGTCAAACAATCGGGCATGCGCCCTGTCGATATCGTGTTCGAACGCGGCGGCCGCGCGCAATCGACCGTGATGCAGCCGGTCGAAGGTTGCAATTACCCCGTTATCCTCGACAGCAACAGCAACGAGATTAACGCCTATGCCGACGGCCAGAAAATCGTGATTTCGCGCGGCATCGTGCGTTTTTCCGAAAACGACAACGAGGTCGCGATGGTCATCGCCCACGAACTCGGCCACAGCGCGCTTTTGCATGTGAATAAAATGCGCCAGAACGCGACGGTTGGCTCGCTCGGCGGGCTGGCGATTGACAGCTTGCTCGCGGCGGCAGGCGTCAGCACGGGCGGCGCAGCAACGCAGATGGGCGGGCAGATGGCGCTTCAGCAATACTCCGTCCCGTTCGAACAGGAAGCGGATTACGTCGGCATGTATTTCATGGAACGCGCCGGATACAATACATCCAACGTCGCCAATTTCTGGCGCCGCATGGGGGCGGAAAATGCCCGCTCCATCAACACGCGCACGACCCACCCGACATCGGTCGAGCGTTTTCTAGCCATCGAGCGCACCTATGCCGAAATCCAGAGCAAGAAACGCGCAGGCCAACAGCTGGTGCCGAATATGCAGCAGCGCCGATAAAAAATTCTTCGCGTAAAAAAAAACAGCCCCTTGCGTAAAGGGGCTGTTTTTTTTATGCGCCTGTCACCAGACTTAAATCATCTGGCGCAGGGTGGAGAGCAGGCGCGCATTGTCTTCGCGCGTGCCGATGGTGATGCGCAGATGGTCGGGCAGGTTGTACGCGCCCATCTGGCGAATAAAAATGCCTTCCTGCTTGAGGCCGAGGCGGATTTCCTCCGCCCGCTCGCCAAAGCGTACGAGGATGAAATTCGTCACGCTCGGCCATACTTTGAAGCCAAGTGCGGAGAGACCGTCCGACAACTGCGTGCGCCCCGCATTCGTCATGTCGATGGTTTTCTGGATGAAGGCCTTATCCTCCAGCGCCGCAATGCCCGCCGCCTGCGCAGGGGCGCTGACGTTGAACGCGCCGCGCACGCGGTTGATGACGCCCGCGACATCCGGCGGGCAATAGCCCCAGCCGAGGCGCAGCGCGGCAAGACCGTAGATTTTCGAAAACGTGCGCAGCATCACGGTGTTGTTGCCGCCATCGACCAGCGCGCGGCCGTCTTCGTAATCCGGGATTTGCGCAAATTCGGCATAGGCGGCATCGACCACCAGCAGCACGCCCGCGGGCAGGCCGTCACGCAGTTTTTTCATCTCCGCCTTGGTCAGATAGCTGCCCGTCGGGTTATTGGGGTTTGCCAGCAAAACGATTTTGGTTTTGGGCGTCACGGCGGCCAGCAGCGCATCGACATCGGTGCGCATGTCTTTTTCGGGCACGGCCACGGGCGTCGCGCCCACGGATTTTGCCGAAATCGGATACATCAGAAAGCCGTACTGGCTATACATCACCTCGTCGCCCGCGCCCGCATAGGCGCGCACGATAAGCGCAATCAATTCGTCCGAACCCGCGCCGCAAACGATTTGTTCGGGATTGAGGCCATAGGTGCGGCCGATGGCCGCGCGCAAATCCCCCGCCGCGCCGTCGGGATAGCGGTGCAAATCATCCGCGCCCGCCAGATAGGCCGCGCGCGCCATGGGGCTGCACCCCAGCACGTTTTCGTTGGATGCCAGACGCACGGGATGCGCCACAGCGTCCAGCCTGCCCTCGCCCCCGATATAGGGTTTGATATCAAGAATGCCGGATTTGGGCAGCGGGGCGGCGGTCATGGCGGAACTCCATATATAATGAAAAAGGAATTGGCGGCTATTCTGCGCGGCGGGGCACGGGGGTTCAACCCCCCTTTTATATTTAGGTTCAACCCCCTTTATATAGAGGGCTCTTTACAGGTGATTGTCAGAAGATTTAATTCTGCCGCTTGGCGGTATCCGCCTTGCGCGGGGCGGGGGCGCCGCCCATAACGATGCGGCGGCGTACGCGGGCGGCCGCGCCGACGGGCAGCGGGGTGCCGGCATAAAGCTGCTTGCCCGCCTCTATCATATTCACCCCGCCGAAGGCGTTGAAAAACCGGCTGCCGATTTTCTCCCAGACCGG
>DQGU01000177.1:414-5546 GCA_003524565.1 Rhodospirillaceae bacterium | reverse complement strand
GCGTGCGGAAATTGAAAACATCCGTGGCGTGGCGACCAGCCCCGGCGCGCTTGATGCGCTGATGGAAGCAGGCTGGATTAAGCCGGGCAAACGCCGCGAAGTTCCGGGCCGCCCTGTTACATGGCTGACCACGCAGGCGTTCCTTGACCACTTCGGTCTTGAAAAGCTGGAAGACCTGCCGGGTATGGAAGAGCTGAAGGCCGCCGGCCTGCTCGACAAGCGTCCGGCTATCGAAGCCATGCCGACCACGGGCGACCTGTTCGAAGAAGGTGCGGGCAAAGAAGACATCGACCCCAACGAGGTCACCGACGAAGACCTGCTGGGCAAACCCGACGCAAACGACGAAGTCGGCTTTGACGAAGACGAGGAAAGCGCAGAAAATACGGAAAACGAAACCGTTGCCAGCGGCGGCGATGATGATGCCGATGAGGACGGGGACGGGGACGATTTCGACGGTGAAGACGACGAAGATTCGGACGGCGATTTCGATGACGAAGACGACGGGGATGAAGACGAAGACAGCGACGATGAAGATTCCGATGACGACGCCGATGATGAAGACGGCGACGACGAGGATTATGGTGATGACGACGACGGAGACTTCGACGAAGATGACGAAGACGAAGATTCCGACGATGAAGACGAAGATGATGAAGAGGACGACCGCTAATGGGTCTCAGCATTTGGCATATTCTGGTTGTAGCCATTTTGGTTCTTGTGCTTTTCGGCCGCGGTAAAATCCCGCAAATCATGGGCGACCTCGGCAAGGGCCTGCGCAATTTCAAAGACGGCATCAGCGGCGAGGGCGATAAAAAAGACAACCTTCCCCCGCCGGATAACAAGGGCGAGTAACGCGCTTGTTCGGTATCTCGTGGTCAGAGATGCTCATCATTCTGGCCGTGGCATTGGTTGTCATCGGCCCTGCAGATTTGCCGCGCGTACTGTACTCTGCCGGAAAACTTTTCAGGAATGTCAGGCGCTTCACCGACGATATTCAAAAATCGATTGATGGTATCATGCGCGAGGAAGAGCTCGCCGATATCGTGCGCGAAGCCAACCGCGCGGGTGGTGACAATCTTCAATTCGAACTCGACAAGCAGGTGCAGATAGAAGCCGCGCGCCGCACAGGTGCGCAGCCGGAAGGGCCGGATATTCTGGAGCCATCCAAGCCCAAAGATGCCGCACCGCAAGTTGAGAAAAAGCCGGAGGATAGCGATGCAACCGGCTGATAATTCAAAAGAACAAAAAACAATGCCCTTGGTCGCACACCTGACGGAGCTGCGCCAGCGGCTTATCCGCGCGCTGCTTGTTTTTGTGCTGCTGAGCTGCGCCTGCTTTTTTGTGGCCGAAGATGTTTACGGTTTTCTGGTGCGCCCGCTCGCGGATGTGCTGGAGGGGGAAAATCGCCGCCTGATTTACACAGGCATGGGCGAGGCCTTCATTTCTTACATGAAGGTCGCCTGCTTTGCTGGTGGTTTTATTGCCTTTCCTTACTTCGCTGCGCAAATCTGGCTGTTCGTCGCGCCGGGACTTTATAAAAACGAGCGTAAAGTGTTTTTGCCGTTTCTGGTGGCGACGCCCGTGCTGTTCGTGGCGGGGGCGGCGTTTGTTTATTATCTGGTCATGCCGGCTGCATGGCGGTTTTTTGCGGGGTTTGAAAACCTGACGCCATCGCCGGGCGGTTTGCCCATCCAGCTGGAAGCGCGCGTCAGTGAATATCTCGATTTCGTCATGGGGCTCATCTTTGCTTTCGGTTTTTGCTTCCAACTGCCTGTTTTGTTGACGCTTGTCGGCTATGCCGGTTTTGTGTCGGCGGATATGCTCGCGGACAAACGCCGCTATGCGATTGTGATTATTTTTTCCATCGCCGCGGTGGTGACGCCGCCGGATGTGCTGAGCCAGTTCATGCTCGCCGTGCCGCTTTTGCTTTTGTATGAAATTTCCATCCTGCTGGTGCGCAGGGCGGAGAAGCGCAAGCGCGCCGCAAACGCAGAGGCTGCCGCACCAAATTCCTAATCAAACCTAGACCGCGCGGCAAAAACCGAATAATATAAACATGTTGGTTTCGGGGAATTTGTGGCGCGCCGCGCCCATCATCACAGAGAAAAAACATGTTCGACCTTAAGCACATTCGGGAAACGCCCGAGTTTTATGATTCCGGCTGGCAACGTCGCGGCCTTGCGCCCCAGACGCCCAAAATCATCGAAATGGATGAAAAACGCCGTGCCCTGCAAACCGAAATGCAGGATTTGCAGGCAAGCCGCAATGCACTGTCCAAGGACATCGGCGCAATTAAATCCAAGGGCGGCGACGCCAGCGACATCATGGCCAAAGTGGCCGAGATGAAAGAGCGCATCGCGCGCATCGAGGAAGACGAAAAGAAAATCGCGGAGGAGTTGCAAGGCTTCCTCGGCGTTTTGCCGAATATTCCGGACGCCAGCGTGCCCGACGGCAAGGACGAAAAAGACAACAAGGAAGCCCGCCGCCACGGGGAGCCGCCGCGCATCAACAGCGCCCGCGACCATACCGACATCGGTGAGGGACTGGGCGGCATGGATTTTGAAACCGCTGCCAAAATGTCGGGCGCGCGTTTTGTGCTGCTCAAAAGCGGCGTCGCGCGGCTGGAGCGTGCGCTGGCGCAGTTCATGCTGGATACCCATACGCAGGAGCATGGCTATACGGAGCTTTCGGTGCCGCTTCTGGTGCGCGACGAAGCGCTCTATGGCACGGGGCAGTTGCCCAAATTCGCGGAAGATTTGTTCCGCACCAGCACCGGCCACTGGCTTATTCCGACGTCGGAAGTGTCGCTGACCAATACGGTTCTCGATACCATTCTGGATGCGGCTGATTTGCCGCTGCGTTTGACGTCGCTGACGCCGTGTTTCCGCTCCGAAGCGGGGGCGGCGGGCAAGGATACCCGCGGCATGATACGCCAGCACCAGTTTTATAAAGTCGAGCTGGTCAGCATCACCGCCGAAGACAAATCGATGGACGAGCTGGAGCGCATGACGAACTGCGCCGAAACCATTCTCAAAAAACTCGGCCTTGCTTTCCGCACCATGGCGCTTTGCACGGGCGATATGGGTTTTTCCGCCAAAAAGACGTTTGATATCGAGGTCTGGCTGCCGGGACAAAACACCTACCGCGAGATTTCCAGCTGCTCCAACTGCGGGGATTTTCAGGCGCGCCGCATGATGGCCCGCTATAAGGCCGACGGCGACAAGCAAACCCGCTATGTGCATACCCTGAACGGTTCGGGTGTTGCGGTTGGCCGCTGCCTGATTGCGGTTCTGGAGAATTACCAGCAGGCCGACGGCAGCGTGGTTATTCCGGATGCGCTGCTGCCTTATATGGGCGGCATTAAAAAGCTGGAGCCCGCAGGCGAAGTTAAATCCGGAAAGGTTGCGTAAGGCAAAATGCTGAAGTTCCCCGAAAAGCTTTCCGAAGCGCGTATCCTGATTTCCAACGACGACAGCATCCATGCCGACGGTATCAAGGTGATGGAACAAATCGTCAGCTCCATCACGCCGCACGTCTGGGTGGTCGCGCCGGAAACGCAGATGTCGGCGGCGGGGCATTCGCTCACTATCCACATGCCGCTGCGTCTGAAAGAATACGACAAGCGCCATTATTCCGTATCCGGCACGCCGACGGATTCCGTGCTTTTGGGTGTGCAGCAGGTGATGAAAGATTTCCGTCCGCATTTGGTGCTGACGGGTATCAACCACGGCCAGAACACAGCCGATGACGTGACCTATTCCGGCACCATCGCCGCCGCGATTGAGGCGACGCTGATGCATATCCCCGCCATCGCCTGCAGCCAGGATTACGACGAACACGGCGGCAAGCCCGACTGGTCGATTGCGCGCGAATACCTGCCGCGTATTCTTGAAAAATTCGCGGGAAAAACGCTCGACCCTTATAGCCTTCTCAGTGTGAATTTCCCGCGCAAAGTGCAGGGTGTCATTCCGCAAATCCGCGCCGTGCGCCAAGGGCATTACAGCATGGAGAAGCAGGAAATGGACCGCCTGACCGACCCGCGCGGCCGCCCGTATTTCTGGATTGGCCCGCCGCCGCCGCGCGACGACCATGACGAAGGGAACGACATCGGCGCACTCAAGGCCGGACATGTCACCATCACGCCGTTTTCGTTGAATTTGACGCATCACGAAGCGCTTCAGGATTTGCAGGGGATGTTCGAGTGACCGTAATCGCGCGCAAAATCCGTCTGATTATGAAGCTGCGTAAATGCGGCATCACCGATACCGGCGTGCTGGCCGCCATCGAGCGTGTGCCGCGCGAGATTTTTATCCCGACGCAGTTCCACGACCAGGCTTATGAAGATACCGCGCTGCCCATCGGCCGCGGACAGACCATCAGCCAGCCGCTGGTTGTGGCCAGCATGACGCAGGAGCTGAAACTCAACGACCGCCACAAGGTGCTGGAAATCGGCACGGGCTCTGGCTATCAGGCGGCTATTCTGGCCAAGCTTTGCCGCCGCGTTTACAGTATCGAGCGTCATCGCCCGCTGTTGGCAACGGCGGAGGTGCGCATCAACGAGCTGCGTATTCGCAATATCACCTGCAAGGCCGGCGACGGCATGAAGGGCTGGATTGAACAGGCGCCGTTTGACCGCATCATCGTCACCGCTGCGGCGGGGGATGAACCGCCGCCTGCGCTTTTGGCGCAGATGTCTGTGGGCGGTATCATGGTTATTCCGATGGGGCGCGACAAGGCCAGCCAGTTTATCTACCGCATTACGCGCACGTCCGAAGAAGCTTACGAAACCGAAAGGCTGATGCCGGTGCGCTTCGTGCCGCTGCTGCCCAATGTCGCGCGTGACGAGCCCGACCCTGTGGTGGATGATTCCGCGCAGGATTTCCTCTCCGGCGGTTTCGCCTTTCAGCCTGCCTGAGGCGCGCGTGAAGCGCGGGTATAGATTCCACCCCACAAACCTGCTGCTGGCAGGGACGGCTTTGCTGCTGCTGTCGGCCTGCGCCGCGCCGCAGGCGGCGCCCGTGCATAACTTTGGCACGCATGTTGATGGTGCGGCGGGGGCGGGGGGGGGGGTGGGGCGCGGCGGGGGGGGGGCGGGGGGGGGGGTGGTAGGGGTAGGGGGGGGGGAGGGGGGG
>DQGU01000177.1:0-154 GCA_003524565.1 Rhodospirillaceae bacterium | reverse complement strand
CAACGGTATGAAACCGCCGTATCATCTGCAAACAGGGCAGCGTCTGCAACTGCCGCCGCCGAACGAGCATAAGGCGGGCGCGGGCGATACAGTCACAGGCGTCGCGCGCATGTATGGCGTGCCGGTGTCTCAGGTGGTCAGCGTGAATAAACTT
>DQGU01000070.1 GCA_003524565.1 Rhodospirillaceae bacterium | reverse complement strand
GCCTTGGTGTCTTTAATCAGCGCGCCGAAGGCATCGAGGCAGACCTTGGGCATTTTCTTTTCCCCGCCCGCCGCCAGCGACAGGATAAGACGCTGCAAATAGGTCTGGCCGGAATCCCAGCGGTTGAAACCGTCGCTGTCATGCGCCATCAGGAACAGAAGGTCAGCATCGCTGAGGTCGGTCTTCAGCTTCACCGGTGCGGAAAAGCCGCGCAGGATAGACGGCACGGGTTTTTCCGCGATGCCGTCGAATACAAACGTTTGCTCTTTTTCGACCAGATGCAAAACGCGCGTGCCGCCATCGAGCATATCCTTGCCGTCTTTACCCAGAAGCCCGACGGCGACGGGGATGTGCATCGGTTTTTTATCTTTCTGGCCGGGGGTGTCGGGCGTGTCCTGGCGGATGCTCAGGTGGAATTTCTTTCCGGCCTCGTCATAGTGACTGGTGACGGTCAGTGTCGGTGTGCCGGCCTGCGAATACCAAAGCTTGAACTGTTTCAGGTCAACGCCGGAGGCATCCTGCATGCATTGCACGAAATCGTCGCAGGTGACGGCTTGTCCGTCGTGGCGGGCGAAATACAAATCCGTGCCTTTGCGGTATTTTTCAGCGCCCAGCAGGGTGTGAATCATCCGGATAACTTCCGCGCCTTTTTCGTACACGGTGGGGGTGTAGAAATTGTTGATTTCGATGTAGTTGTCGGGGCGGATGGGATGCGCCATCGGGCTGGCGTCTTCGGGGAACTGGAAGTTGCGCAGCTGCTCCACGTCATCGATGCGCTGCACGGCTTCGCTGTTCATATCGGCGGAGAAGGTCTGGTCGCGGAAAACCGTCAGACCTTCTTTCAGGCTCAGCTGGAACCAGTCGCGGCAGGTGATGCGGTTGCCCGTCCAGTTGTGGAAATATTCATGCGCGACGACGCCTTCGATGGCGCCGTAATCGGCATCCGTCGCGGTTTCCGGCTTGGCGAGGACGAGTTTGGAGTTGAAGATGTTCAGGCTCTTGTTTTCCATCGCGCCGAAGTTGAAATCGTTGACCGCGACGATGTTGAAAATATTCAGGTCGTATTCGCGGCCGTATTTTTCTTCATCCCACTTCATGGAATCTTTGAGCGCCTTCATGGCATGGGCGCATTTGTCTTCGTTGCCGTGGTTGACGTAGATGTAAAGGTCAACCTTGCGGCCGCTCATGGTCGTGAAAGTATCGTGGATATGGCCGAGGTTGCCCGCGACCAGCGCGAAAAGATAGCTCGGCTTGATAAACGGGTCTTCCCATAGCGCATAATGGCGGCCGCCGCCCAAATCGCCTTTGTCGATGCAGTTGCCATTGCCCAGCAAGACAGGGCAGGCGGTTTTGTCGGCCTCAATACGCGTGGTGAAGGTGGTCATCACGTCGCTGCGGTCGAGGTAATAGGTGATTTTGCGAAAACCCTCGGGCTCGCACTGCGTGCAGTAATTGCCGCCGGAGAAATAAAGCCCTTCGAGCGCGGTGTTTTCTTCCGGCTTGATGTCGCAGGCGACTTCCAGCGTGAATTTTTCCGGCACATCATGCACGGTCAGGCTGGTGTCGTCGGCGCTGTAGCGGTTGCCCGCCAGTTTTTCGCCATCCAGCGTGACGGATTTGAGCGCAAGTTCCTGTCCATCCAGCACCAGCGCTGTCGCAGCCGGATTTTCGCGTTTGAAAACCGTTTTGGCGGTGACGGTGGTGACGCCTGCGCGAATGTCGAAGGTGAGGTGGATATGCTCGATGCTGAAATCCGGCTTTTTGTAGTCTTTCAGATATTTGGTCTGGGGGGCGTTTTCGGTTCTTAGCATCGCGTGTGTTCCTTGTATCCGGCGTTGGCGGAAGCAAAATTATAAAGCATCAAAAGTAAAAAATCATATATCCTTGCAAATAAGAAACAGGACGCGGGTATGATATGAATAATAGCGACGACGATATTTTTTCCGTAAAAGAAACCGCCTCCGCTGCTAGCGCGGCGGATGCTGGTGATGTATCGCGTCGCCGCGCGGTTTGGGGTGTGGTGCTGCTCTGTCTTTGCGGCGCGGTGGCATACGGGGCATGGCGCTTTACGGCGGGCGATGTGCAAATGACATTGCTGACCGTGGGGGCGGCGGTTGTCACGGGGCTGTCGCTGATGTTCCGCATCGGCATGATGAAAGACAAATCGGCCAAGCCGATGTCGCCGCTGCGTATCGTGCTGAATATCATCGTGGCGGCCGCAATATTGGCCGGTTGTTTTTATTTTTATGCGCGCGGCATTGATAACATGATTGCGCCCTGACGTTCTGCAGCGCTTATTCTTCTTCGAAAACCATGTCGGCGGGCGCGACATATCCGTCATGTGCGGGTTGTTCGGCGGCGGCTTTGGCTTCTTTTTCGCGGCCTTTGCGCACATGCTCCCATACCAGCGCGAGGGCTTCGTCGATGCCCTGATGCGTGGCGGCGGACATGGTATAGACTTTTTTGCGCGTCGCCTTGGCAAGGATTTGGCGCTGGTCTTCGGCCAGTTCGGGGCCGAGGGCGTCGCATTTATTCAAAACGATAACCTCGGGTTTTTTGGCAAGACCTTGGCCGTAGGCTTTCAGCTCGCCGCGGATGGTTTTATAGGCGCCGACGATGTCGTCCTGCGTCGCGTCGATAACGTGCAGCAGCACCTGCGTGCGCTCCACATGTCCCAGAAAACGCGTGCCGAGGCCGTGGCCTTCGTGTGCGCCTTCGATAAGCCCCGGAATATCCGCCAGCACGAATTCATGGTCGTGGCTGCGCACGACGCCAAGGTTTGGGGCGAGGGTGGTGAAAGGGTAATCCGCAATTTTCGGCCGCGCGCGCGACGTGACCGACAAAAAAGTCGATTTGCCCGCATTGGGCAGGCCGATGATGCCGGCATCCGCAATCAGCTTCAGGCGCAGCCAGATGGCGCGCTCTTCCCCCGGCCAGCCCGGCGAGAATTTACGCGGGGCACGGTTGGTGGCCGTTTTGTAATGCGCATTGCCAAAACCGCCATCGCCGCCGCGCAGGAACAGGATTTTTTCACCCGGCGTGACAAGGTCAAGCAGCACGGTTTCTTTATCTTCGTCCAGAATAACAGTGCCCACGGGGACGCGGATGACAAGGTCTTTGCCATCGCTGCCGCTCATGTTGCTGCCCTTGCCGTTTTCGCCGTGCTGGGCGCGGAAATGCTGGGTATAGCGGAAATCGATGAGGGTATTGAGGTTCGCCACGACTTCGAACCAGATATGGCCGCCGCGTCCGCCGTTACCGCCGTCGGGGCCGCCCATATCAATATACTTTTCACGGCGGAAGGCCACGCAACCGGGGCCGCCTTTGCCGCTCTCAAGGTATATCTTTGCTTCGTCGAGGAACTTCATGATTCAAATGCTAACTGTAGCTTGTCAAAAACCGGCATTTCTGCGCTTCCGGTGCTCGCGTACGCTCCGGTACGCTGTGCGCCGGTTCTCGAAAAACCGGTTTTTGTCTGACGCCACAGCGCATTTGGCGTTTATCCTAACAAAAAACCGGGGAAGGTTTTTCCCCGGCTTTTATGAATGCGCTGTGACGCCGGAATTAGGCAGCGTCTTCCGTATCGATAGGAACAATCGAAACGTAACGGCGACCTTTCAGGCCGCTGTGGAATTTTACCAGACCGTCGCGTTTTGCGAACAGGGTGTGATCGCGGCCCATGCCGACGAACTTACCCGGATGGAATTCGGTGCCGCGCTGACGGACGAGAATACCGCCCGCGAGAACGAGTTGGTCGCCGTAGCGTTTCACGCCAAGGCGCTGGGACGCTGAGTCGCGACCGTTTCTGGAACTACCACCGGCTTTCTTCTGAGCCATGACGTATTACTCCTTAAAGTCTATCTCGTACCGAGATGTTGTTAACCTTTGATGTCCGTGATTTTCAGCACAGTGATGGGCTGACGGTGGCCGTTTTTACGGCGATAGTTCTGGCGGCGTTTCTTTTTGAAAACGATAATCTTGTCGCCTTTTTTCTGGTTCAGGACGTC
>DQGU01000208.1:1259-3217 GCA_003524565.1 Rhodospirillaceae bacterium | reverse complement strand
ATCGGCCACAGCATCAGCGGCACGGCCGCGCTGTCGGCTGTCAAGAATATGGCGGATATCGCGCTGCTGGCCACTATCGGCTCCCCGTCCGACCCCACGGCCATCATCGCCAAATTCCGCCGTAACGGCGACATAGAAGAAAACGCGGATGGCGCGACCATCAATGTCCTTGGCACGCCGCATCGCTTCGGCGCGCATTTCGTCCCCGACATGCTGTCGCAAGATGTCGCCGGAGATACGGCGCAGATGACGCAAAAGCTGATGGTTTTTCATGCCCCGCATGACCGTATCGTCAGCTACGACAACGCCGAAACCATCGTCGCACGCGCAGGCGCGGCGGCGGAAGCGGAACTCATCCGCCTCGATGACGAAGCAACACATTTATTTGAAAACCGCGGCGACGACGCGCTTTTTGTTGCCGAAACCATCATGCTGTGGTGTCGCCGGCACATCGTCTAATCAGCGCGGCGCCTTTTAACGCGGCGGTTTGGGCGGTTTGGGTGGCTGTTTACGGTTGTCGTTTTGCGGCGGATGGTTGACACCCGACTGCGCATCAATCATCGCATCACGCAAAATGCGGCCAAGTCCGCCCATGACAGGCTCCGTATCCAGCTTGCGCGTAAACATTTCCTTGGCATTCTTTGCCGTTTCACGCAGCGCTTCGGCCGTTTTGGTTTGCGGCAAATGCGCCGGCGCGTATTGGCCGATACGCTCGATATAAAGCTTGCAAATCTCCAACACCGCGGGCGATTGCGTTTCCGCGCCGATACGCGCGGCGGATTCAATCAACGTCATCACGCGGTCGCCTTCAGTGCGTTTTTGCGCGGCCATATTGAACACCATCGGCTTGAAAGCCTTGGTGATGTTATGTTCGGCGTCCGTGGACAGATGCGTTTCTTCCGCAATTTTCACGGCAAGGTCGCGCGCCTGCTGCGGCATCAGGCTTTGCAGCTGGCCTTGCTTGTTGAGGTCGATGACTTTTTGCACCGCGCGCGACGTCCAGTGCGTCACATCCATTTTATGCACCGCGTTCATGTTGCGCAGGTCGCGTACATATTCGGGGAAGCTGCTCTGGCTGCCGTAGCGTTGATAATGGCGTATCATCGCATAGGCGTCCGCTTCGCATTCGGCCTTGTTGCCGAAGCTGCTGGTTTTCATGCTTTGCTTGTTAATCTTCAGCATGGTGACGGCATGGCCAAGCTCGTGGTCGAGCACATAACGCTGCCACATTTCGGTATTGTTATAAGCCGCCGCCATCATCGGGAAGCGGCTGTTGGGCTGGTGATCGCCCGCAACAAAAATCGACTTCAGCAGCGTCGCGCTGAACTGGTCGCCCGCCGGAATGACGATGCGGCCGTAAATCGCGCTTTCGGCTTTTTTATTAAACATGGATTCAGAGATATTCACGCTCATCGGCAGCTTGCCTTCGAACCCGCCAAGTGCCATGGATTTCGCTATGCCTGTTTTGGCTTCGGGGTGGCGCTGTTGCAGGGCTTCGATTTGCGGCGCGATGCTTTCGACCGCTTCGCGCCCGCGCGCATGTGCCTGATGGTTCAGGATGAACACATCGTGTGTATGCTCCGGAAAGTCCGTGTAGAATTCGGCAATCGCCGCGGAAAGGTTCAGCGGGGCGCCGCCGGCATCATCTTCGGGCGTGCGGGGAATGCGCAAATCCATCGCGTGTACTCCTGATTCTTTTTTTGCAAGGATTTGATATTAGGAAAAGCGCACGCGCATGATCAGCCGTTACCGCATAAAAATGCCGATTTTGCTGCACATTTATCGCATAAATTACAATATTATGTATTAAACAAGCTTGCCCAGCACTTCGCGGAAACGTGCGCGGTATTGCTCTTCGCGTTTATGCCGCCCGTTTTGCACCACCCAGCGCCCGCCCGCCATGACGTCTTTGACAGGGTTGCGGCTGGCCGCGAAAATCGCGGTATCAAGAATATGGT
>DQGU01000208.1:0-1014 GCA_003524565.1 Rhodospirillaceae bacterium | reverse complement strand
GTATCAAGAATATGGTCGCGCAGCTTGCCCGTCATCACGCCCATGTCGGGGTCAAGCACGAGGAAATCCGCGCGGTGGCCAATTTCAATGCGCCCGCATTTACGCCCCAGCGCCTGCGCGCCGCCCTGCGTTGCTTTTTCAAACAGCATCGCGCCGACGGAAGGCAATTCGTGGTCTTTGATAATCGTGCGTTCGCGCAGCAAAAGCCGCTGGACGTATTCAAGCCAGCGCAGCTCCTCCACCATATTCACGCTGATATGACTGTCAGAGCCGATGGCAAAACGCCCGCCCGCATTGAAATAGTCCACCAGCGGAAATACGCCGTCGCCCAAATTCGCCTCCGTCGTCGGGCACAGCCCCGCAACAACGCCCGATGCCGCCAGCGCGCGCGTTTCTCCTGCCGTCATGTGCGTGCAGTGGATAAAGCACCATTTTTCATCCGGCGATGCGTTTTCAAGCAGCCATTCGACCGGCCGTTTGCCCGCCCATTCAAGACAGCCTTCGACCTCCGCCATTTGTTCCGCCGCATGGATATGAATAGGCGCATCGGGCAAAAGGCGGCGCACGGCATCCGTGCCCTCTTTCAGCATGGCGGGCGATACGGCGCGCAGCGAGTGATGGGCAAAACCCACCGTTACCTGCGGCACGCTTCTGAATTCACCGTAAAGGTTTTCAACAATCCGCATCACACTGGCGACGTCGCCGATGAATCTTTTTTGCCCCTCCGCCGGCGGTTTTTCACCGAAGCCGCCATGCGCATACAAAACCGGCATGTGCGTGATACCGATGCCCGTTTCCATCGCCGCGCGTATCATGTGGCGCGACATTTCGGCAGGGTCGGCATAGGGTTTGCCTTCTGCGTCGTGGTGGATGTAGTGGAATTCGCCGACGCTGGTATATCCGGCCTTCAGCATTTCGATATAGACATGGGCAGCCAGCGATTCCATGTCTTCCGGCGTCAGGAAGGCAAGGAAGCGGTACATGGTTTCACGCCAGCTCCAGAAGTTGTCTTTC
>DQGU01000086.1:543-5057 GCA_003524565.1 Rhodospirillaceae bacterium | reverse complement strand
GATGAAAATATAACCGTCTTCATCGACATAACCGACGTCGCCGGTGCGGAAGAAACCGTCTTTGTCCATGACCTTTTCGGTTTCTTCGGGGCGGTTCCAATAGCCTTTCATCACCTGCGGGCCGCGCAGGCAAATCTCGCCTTCCATTTTAATCGGCTGGCTCTGGTCGGGGAATTGCAGGTTGGTGATTTTCACTTCCGTTTGCGGCACGGGCATGCCGATGGAGTTGATTTTCTTTTCGCCGAACACGGGGTTGGCGATGGCCAGCGGCGCCGTTTCCGACAGGCCATAGCCTTCGACCAGTTCAAGCCCCGTCAGTTTTTTGAAACCGTTCATGACATTTTCGTTCAAGGCCGCGCCGCCCGACATGCAGACTTTGAGCGAGCTGAGGTCGTATTTCTTCACGTCCTTGCTATCGATGATGGCTTTATACAGCGTCGGCACGCCCGCGAACATCGTCGGTTTTTCCTTGTCGATGGTCTTGAGCGTTTCTTTAAGGTCGAATTTCGGCAGCATCACCAGCTCCGCCCCGATGTGCAGCGACATGTTCATCTGCACGGTCATGCTGAACACATGGAAAAACGGCAGCACGGCCAGCATTTTTTCCTGACCCTGCGTCGGCTTGCCGCCCGTGAACCACAAATTCGCCTGATGCAGGTTCGCGCTGAGGTTGCCATGGCTGAGCGCCGCGCCCTTGGGCACGCCCGTGGTGCCGCCGGTATATTGCAAAACGGCAATATCGTCCGGCGTGACTTCGACGGGTTTCGGTTTGCCCGCGCGGGAAATCATTTTGGCGAAAGACAAATGCGTTTTGTCCTGCTTCACCTTGACGGTGTCGGATTTGCCGAACCAGCCCTTGACGGTGTTCAGCGTGCGGAAGGCAAAGCCCTTTACGCTGGGCAAGGCATCGGCGAGGTCGCAGGAAATGATTTTTTTCAGATGCGTAGTGCCCAGCATCTTTTCAACTTTGGGCTGCACCTGTTTGACGTTAACCGTCACCATGATGTCGCACTGGCTGTCGTTAATCTGGTGTTCCAGCTCTTTTTCGGCGTAGAGCGGGTTGAAATTCACCACCGTCGCGCCCGCCTTCATCGCGCCGTAATAGGCGATGACGTAAAACGGCGTATTGGGCAGGCACAGGCCGATTTTGCTGCCCTTGCCGACGCCCTGGTCTTGCAGGCTTTTGGCGAAGCGGTCAACGGCTTCGCCCACTTCGGCGTAGGTCATGGTCTTGCCCATGAAATTCAGGCAGGTGCGCTTGCCGTGTTTTTTTACGGACTCTTCGAATTTCTGCACCATCGTCGATTGCGGCACATCGGCGTTCCAGTCGATATCGACCGGATATTTGTGCGACCAAGGTTGCGCGTTTTTGGGCTGCGCATTTTGGGTTTTATCGGACGGGGTGGGTTTCGGGTCTGCGCTCATGACGGCTCTTTCGGGTCTGTGGTTATCGATACGCGCCCCTGCAAACGCAGACACGCAAACACACACACCCATGCAGCACGTTCATGCCGGATTGTTCCGGCTTTTTTTATGGCTGTCTGGAATCTAGAGATTGAAAACTAACAGCTTGGGGCGGGGCTGTAAACCTGCTACGGCAGGCGGGCAGGTGCGCCGCATTATGGTTTTTTGCATCGCCGTATAAATGTGCATGCACATAAAAATAAATTTGCACGCACACAAAAATAAATGTGCGCGCGCACAAAAAAACGGCTGCCGTTGCGGGCAGCCGTTTTTATATCTTTTTGGGGGTGTTATCAGCCGGCGTTGGGGCCGTTCGGCTTTTTCGGCGGCGTGTCTTTGGGCTTCGTTGCGTCCGTTTCCGGCACGCCCGGCATCAGGATGTCGAGGAAGCTGGAGCCTGTGCTCGGCTTTTTCGCCTGCTCGGCGCGGGCAGCGTCGATTTTTTCGCCAATCTGCTCGCCCGCGGCATCGGCGCCTTTGCCGACTTTGTCTTTGACGACGTCGAAAGCGCCTTTGATTTTTTTACCTAGCGCATCGGCGGTTTCGTCGATTTTACCGGCGAGGGGCTGGGCTTTGCCTGCAATCTCCGCCGTTTTTTCGGTGACGGTGCGGCCAATCTCGCCTGCTTTTTTCGACGCGTCGTTATACGTCTGCAAACCCTTCTGCGCGAGTTTCACGGCAGAGGCGGCGCGGCGGATGTTGCGGGCGTTGTCTTCGCGCTTGGCATCGCGCTGTGCTTGCGGGTCGTCTGCCTTTTTCAATTTGTCTTCGGCGTTTTCCTGCATGCGTTTCAGCCAGTCTTTCATACCCATGGCACCTTTCCTCGGAATGGATGTAATGTCGCGTCTGTCTATTGTTAGGATATGTCGCAACGCTAGACAATCCCGCAATAACTGTCAATCCTTATGGGAAAACGCCATAAAACAGCAGGATAGCTGCGCCTATGGGCTTAAAAAAGGCTGCCCTGAGCTGTATCGCGGGGTGATTCAACCTTCGCAGGCTTGCCCGTATCGGCGGCAGGGCGGATGTCCAGCGGCTGCGCCGCCGCGCGCGCCGCGATGTCTGCAAGGCTTTCCGGCGTGGTGTCTTTGGCCAGCCAGCGGTCGATGTCGGCCGGCGCGCTCAGCATCACCGGCATGCGGTCGTGATAGGGGGCGAGCAGCGGCGATGCCGCAATCGTCAAAATGGCGAAGCTGTCTTTGAATTCCCCTGTCGCGGGGTTTGTCCAGCGGTCCCACAGCCCTGCAAATCCGAAACCCTGCGGCGGCGACAGCGTAATATCGTAAGGCGTTTTGGGGCTGGTGCGTCCGTCCCATTCAATAAACCCGTCGGCGGGGATGATGCAGCGGCGCAGGCGGTACGCGTCGCGAAACGACGGCTTTCCCGCGGCGCTTTCGGCGCGCGCGTTGATGAAGCGGCTTTCCTTGTCATTCTTCGCCCAATGTGGGGTAAATCCCCAATTCAGGTCATCCATGAAACGCCCCGCACTGTTTTCGCGGATGACCGGCAGCTCCGCACCCGGCAGGGCAATGCCGTAGGGGTCTTTTTTGCGCGTGCGGCGGCGGGCGCGGAATATTTCCGCCAGCGCATCGCCGTCCGTATTTTGTTTGTACCTGTCGCACATAACCGATATTTACCTTGCCCCGTTATATGGCCTATATTGGCCAAAACAGCCGCAGCGGCAAGCAAAATAAAGGATAAAGAAAATGGCGGATAAGGTGGGGGCGGGTAAAACGGTTCTGACGGGTGTGCAGGCAACAGGCATGCCGCATCTGGGCAATTACATCGGCGCCATCCGCCCCGCGCTGCAAAAAGCCGGGCTGGAAGAAAAATCTTTTTTGTTCATCGCCGATTATCACGCGCTCAACAGCGTGCGCGATGCGGCGGCGCTGACGCGCGATACATACGAGGTCGCGGCTTGCTGGCTCGCCCTCGGCCTTGACCCTGCGAAAACGGTTTTCTATCGCCAGTCCGACATTCCGGAGATTTTTGAACTGACAACCGCGCTCATGGCCGTCACGCCCAAGGGGCTGATGGACCGCTCCCACGCCTACAAGGCGGCGAAGGATAAAAACGAAGCAGAAGGCCGCGATGTCGATGCGAACGTCAATATGGGGCTTTATACCTATCCCATTTTGATGGCGGCGGATATTTTGTCCATGCGGGCGCAGATTGTGCCCGTGGGACATGACCAGACGCAGCACATCGAATTCGCGCGCGACATTGCGGGGTATCTCAACAATACATTTTCGCGCGTGCTGGTGGAGCCGGAAGGCCTCATCCAGCCGCAAAGTGCGACGGTGCAGGGGCTCGATGGCCGCAAGATGAGCAAAAGCTACGGCAACCATATCCCCGTTTTTATGGACGCGAACGCGCGCAAGAAACTGGTGATGAAAATCGTCACCGATTCAAAACTGCCGCACGAACCTAAAAACCCCGATGAAAACACGATTTTTCAAATCTATTCCTGTATCGCCCGCGAAGACGAAATAAAGGCCATGCGCGAAGCCTTTGAAAAGGGCGGCATGGGCTATGGCGACGCCAAAAAATTGCTGCTGGAGGCGCTGGAGCGCGAATTTGAACAACCCACGCACATTTACAANGACTATATGGCCGACCGCAAAAAGATCGATGCCCTGCTAGCCGAAGGCGCCGCGCGCGCACGGGCCGTCGCGCGTAAAACATTGTCCGACGCCCGGTCGGCGGTTGGCTTAAAACCTTTAAGCGGAATATAAAGCATGACAATCGACTACAGCAAAACCATCCACCTTCCCAAAACCGATTTCCCCCGTCGAGCAGGCCTGGCGCAGAAGGAGCCGGAAATTGCCGCCCGCTGGGAAAAGATGAAACTGTATGAATTGCAGCGCGCGGCATCTAAAGGCCGCGAAAAATTCATCCTCCACATGGGCCCGCCCTTTGCCAACGGGCATATCCACATCGGTCACGTTCTTTCAACCGTATTAAAAGATGTGGTGTGCCGCAGCTATCAAATGCTGGGGTACGATGCGCCGCTGGTGCCTGGGTATGATTGCCACGGCCTGCCGATCGAA
>DQGU01000086.1:0-325 GCA_003524565.1 Rhodospirillaceae bacterium | reverse complement strand
CCACGGCCTGCCGATCGAATGGAAAGTGGAAGAAGACTTCCGCGCCAAGGGCAAAAATGGCACCAAAGACAGCGACCCCGTAGGATTCAGAACCGCCTGCCGCGATTTCGCGCAAGGCTGGGTGGATGTGCAATCATCCGAATTTCAGCGCATCGGCATTTTAGGGGATTTCAAAAACCCCTACGTTACGATGGATAAAAAATCCGAAGCGATGATCGCGCGCGAAATACACAAATTTTTAATGAACGGCGGGCTGTACCGCGGGTCGAAGCCCGTCATGTGGTCGGTGCCGGAACAAACCGCGCTCGCCGAGGCGGAGGTCGAG
>DQGU01000240.1 GCA_003524565.1 Rhodospirillaceae bacterium | reverse complement strand
CGGCGGATAAAAGACGAGCCGAAAATTAAAAACAAGCTACTGGGCGTTTTCGAAGACCAAGATGCGGCGGGCGCGTTTTTTTCCGGCGCGCTGGAAACGCTTTGCGCGCTGCAAGCGGCGGCGGCAGATTTTGATTTCAAATCGGGTTTGATACACGGGGATTTGCGGCTGGATAATATCCTGCTGACGGACGCGCGCACATATATTGTCGATTGGCCGAATGCCTGCCGCGGGCCCGTGGTTTTTGATGTTCTGATGCTGTCGGTGCATCTGGAGGCGATGGGCTTTGGCCCTGCCGAAGAATTTTTGTCTTTATATGATGCAGAGGCAGGCACGGGCTTTGCACAGACAAATGGCGAAGAGCTGATAATCATGGCCGCAAGCATGGCCGGATTTTTTGCCGATCAGGTTTACAGGGCGGTGCCGGAAAAGATGCCGCGTCTGCGCTGGATGCAAAAATCCTTATTTTTCGGGCTGTTAAGCCTGATGCATCGCCATGGGCGAATCGAATCACCCCCGCGTATGTCGGGGCTGCGCCATATTTGACAGCTGATTATTTGAACTGTTGTTCAGCGCAGCATGGCAAAAAATGCCTATTTGATTACATAACTATAATATTTTGCTGCTTTTTGCGTCAAAAACACCGGATGTTAACCACCCCTGCCGCATGATGAAGGTGCTAGGGGAAAAGCTGCCTGCTCGGATAACAAAGACACGGACCAAAAGATACCTGACGGGGGACTACACAGGTATCGACGGCCTCAAGGCCGACACTACCGCAAACTTTGACTTCGAAGCAGCCAAGGGAAAAAGGTGTGTAGATGGCAAACGACGTAGATAAAGACAGCGACTTCAAACTGCCGAAACCGGACAAGCGCCGTTTTCGTCATACAGCAGGCCGCCTGCGTGATGGCAAACATCTGTCGCACCGCGCAAGCCTTGACTGGCGTTTGGACCAGCGCACCGTTTGCGACAAATCGGAAAGCCCCGCGACCATCGTGCCGACCGAAGAGTTGCGCGCAAGCCTGATGCAAAGCCGCACAGCCGAAGAGCTGATGTCGGGCGCTGCCGCTGAAAACCTCAACATTGTATATGATGCGCAAGTACCGGCATCGCAGTTTTATCCGCCGCGCGAAGGCCGCGGTGCGACGATTACGCTGAACCCGTTCCGCCCGCGCGGCGATTTGCTGAATATGCTGGCGCGTGAACTGCGCCGCAACTGGCAGCATTTCCACGGCGCGCTGGTGAACCCGATGGACTATGAGCCGGATGAGGCCATTCTGGTCAACCGCGCGCAGCAGGCCGATGTTTTGATGGTTTCCATCAAGGTGGCGTGGGAGCTGAAACTGGGCGGCAATAGCGAGGCCTGGGATTTCCTGGTCGGCTCGCCCATGTCGGATGTCAGCCGTACATTTGAAATCAAGGCGCAGACGGATTTCCGCAGCCTGAACAACGGCGAGGCTTCGCGCGCTGCCTACGATAAATTTTTCGAAGACAGCCGCACGAAAATCCATGACAAACGCATCATTCACCAGATGCTGCTGGACGAAGCGGGCTATATGAAGTCGCAAAAAGAGCGCAGCCGCGTATCCATGGATTTGTTCCAGCGTCTGGGCGAGCTGCCGCATGGCCGCAACTACCTGTCGATGAGCGCGCAGCGCACGCCGATGGATACCTGCTATGCAACGGTCGAAGACCGCTCCAACGCCAACTTCCTGTGGTTCATCAAGTTCGAGCGCAGCTTTCAGGAGAAAGAGCGCCAGATGATTGAAGAATCCGTCAAGCTGTCTGCGGAAGTTGTCGATTTCGCCCGCTTTGCGAATGCGGCGCGTCGCGGCGGCAACGCCGAACAGGCATAGGGTTCCGCATGACCGCGGGCGTTTCATCATCGCCGCGCATCGCCTTTCCGCTATCGGTTTTTTTGCAGCACGATGCGCAGGATGCTGCGTTGCCTGCGGGCATGGGGCTTCAGGCAAAAATCTTTGCCGATGCGGTTCAGCAAGTTTGCTCGTTCCTTTTGCATGCACCAAGTGGGCGCGCGCTTTTGCGCGCGGCTGTGCTGCGGGGCGTGCATATCGGCCTTGACCCGCTTTTGGAGCCGCAAACAAGTTTTTACTACCCGCTGCAAAAGCGGCTTGATATCGGCTACCAGCCGTCATCATTGTTATCTTCGCAAAAAGGCATCAGCCTTTATCTGGCGAGCATCATTGGCGGGCTGCGGCGCATCTGGCAACATAGCCGTGCGCTGACGCCGGATACAAGACTAAAGCCGGAAGACTTTTTGCGCTACTGCCGCGCCTTTGAAGCGGATGTTTGCGCCATCACCCATCTTGCTGCGTGGGAATTGCGTGCGGCGGGCCCGTGTTTTTTCTGGCGGCATTTGCTGGCGGCGGCAGATGGTGATGTATCCGTTTCCTTTGCCCGCACCGCCGCCGCACACCCGCGGCATCAGTTCGACGGCACGGCGCTGCGCGCGGCGTTTCTGGAATGGTTCGAGGTGGCGGAGCGTGTGGACGCCTGCGACCATCTGGCGCTTGAAATGATGGATATGGCGCTTTTGGGGGCGCGTGGTGCCGCGCAGGATATCGGGCGTATGAAACTGGACACCGCGCGGCTCTGCCAGCTGGGGGTTATGCCGCAGGGCGGAAACTATCTGGGCGGTATGCGTTTTCGCGCCCCGCAAATGCGCCGCGGCTGTGACCCATTCAACCGGACACATTTGAAACATATCGAGCGGGATATTTGTTATCTTTCTGAAAACCAAGAGAGTTTTTGATAACTTTTGACATATCGCCGGAATCGCCGTAGTGTTAACGCATCGTTAACAATTAGTTTTTTCGGGGTTTCGTCATGGCGAATGAAAACACGTTTAAAGAGTCCAAACTGAAATCCGCGTTTCAGGGCGTTGTCGGCGGGCTTTATGCCGCCATCGGCGAAGACCCGAACATGGGCATGCAAACCGCCGGCTACGTTTATGACCGCGCGAAGCTTGCCAAAGACCAGGCTGTGCAAGGTCTGAAAACGAAATTTGCCTAACGCATAGGGCAGCGCAAACGCGCGCCTGTATCGTTTCTTTGTAAAGTGGAAGCCCGCTTACTGCATATCCAGTAGGTGGGCTTCTCCTCTTTTGGTGAGCCATTCGCGCGTCATCAGCATGGCGTTTTCACGGTCACGGCGGTTGAGACGGCCATAGACGGAATCGCGGTCGCGGCGCGCAGCGTCTTTTTCCGGCCCATCCGGATAATTGATAAGCGCAAGCTGAAGCCACATCAGCGCTTTGATGCTGTCCTGCGGGGTGCCCGCGCCGGTGAACGTCATAACCCCGATATGGTGCTGTGCCAGCGCGCGGCCCTGGTCAGCGACGGGCAGAAGCATTTCATAGGCTTTTGTCGGGTCTTTTTGCACGCCCTGGCCGAGGTTGTACATGATGCCCAGAATTTCTTTGGCGCCCATGTGGCCGCCGCTGGCCAGCAGTTCAAGGTGCGGCAGCGCGCGTTCATACTGCCCGTCTTTGTAAAGCTTCAGCACCGCTTCGTAGGTCAGCGCGACGGGCTTGCCTTCGTCATCCATCGGGTCTTTTTCAAGAACCTCATCGTCTTCTTTCTTTTCTTCGAGCAGAAGCCCTTTGCGCACGCTTTGGTATTCGGACACGTCCGGCATGGTGTCGCTGCGGTTGCCCAGTTCGAAAACGGATTCCTGCGCAAAGGCGGGCGCGGCCGCGGCAAGCGGCATCAGCGCGAGGGCGGAAACGGTCAGGAGCGGTATCAGAACACGGGTCATGACGGAATAATCCTTGGGTTTAATCGCTGGTTTAATTATAGGCCTTTTTGTGAAAAAAACAAAATGGCCGCAGCTTATGCGGGTTTTTGCAAGACCAGTGCGCGCCACTCGCCAAGCTCGATTTTATCGACCAGCTTAAGGCCAAGGGCGGTATGGGCGGCGGTCACATCTGCTTCCTGACGGGCCAGCAGGCCGGAGAGAACGGCAAAGCCGCCCGGCAACAAAACGGCGTTCAGATCGCCCGCCATGTCAATCAGCGGCTGCGCAAGGATATTGGCGGCAATCAGGTCATAAGGCGCGTGCGCGCGCGCCATGGGGGCGGCGTAGCCATCGCCTGCCTGCATGGAAATCAAATCCGCCGCGCCGTTCATGGCGGCATGGCGTTCGGTCACGACGATGGATTCAGGGTCGATATCTACGGCGGTTGCGCGTATATCCGGCCAGATTTTGACCATGCCAATCGCCAGAATCCCGCTGCCGCAGCCCATATCGAGGCCGTTTCTGAAGGTGTGGTTTGCCGAAAGGCGGTCAAGCGCCATCAGGCAGCCCTTGGTGGTTTCATGCTCCCCGCTGCCGAAAGCCGTTGCAGCATCGATGCAAAGCGGTACCAGACCTGCGGGTTTTTCGCCCGTGTAGTGGGAACCGTAAACAAAAAACCGCCCCGCTGTCACAGGGGGGAAATTGTCATGCACATGGCGCAGCCAGTCTTTTTCCGGCAATTTTTCGGCGCTGAGCGCGAGGCCTGCGGTGATGTCTTCGAACCCGCCTTCGGCGGCGGCCATATCGACCTGCGCCTTTATCATCGCAAGGTCGGGCTCCCCGTAGGTTGTGAGGGAAACCGTCCAGCGGTCACCGTCGGCCGCCTCTTCGTTGCGAAGGAATACGGAAAGACCGAGTTCTTCGAGCGCCGCGCCGATTTTTTCGGCCACATCGCCTGTCACTTTTTGTCCAAAATCAAAACTGACTTTGTAAAGCAGGTGCGGAATGATGTTGTCGTAGTCGATAAGCGGGTGGCTGGACATGCGCGTTTCCTCGGCGTTTTTCCCGTGCGGGATTATCTTGCGGCAATCATTCTTGATATTGGCGGCTTTGTCTATCATATTATTCATACAATGTATCTGATTTAACGGGGTTTTTATGCAGCACAACGTGGTTATCGCCGGATATGTCCGCACGCCGTTTCACTTCGCCGGCAAGGGCGACCTCGCAGGCGTTCGGCCTGACGACATGGCGGCCATCGCCGTGCGTGCGCTGGTTCAAAAAACCGGCGTGAATGCGCGGGAGATTGAAGACCTTATCCTCGGCTGCGCTTTCCCGGAAGGCGAGCAGGGTTTTAACGTCGCGCGCATCGTTGCGAATATCGCGGAGCTGCCGCTGACAGTGGCCGGCACGACAGTCAACCGTTTCTGCGGCTCGTCCATGCAGTCCATTCACATGGCGGCAGGGGCTATACAAATGGGCGCAGGTCATGCGTTTATTTGCGGCGGCGTCGAAAGCATGTCGCGCATTCCGATGGGCGGTTTCAACCCGCTGCCGAACCCAGCGCTGGCCGAGACATTCCCGCAAGCCTATATCGGCATGGGGGAGACGGCGGAAAATCTGGCGCGCAAATATTCCATCAGCCGCCAGCGTCAGGAAGCCTTCGCCGTATCGTCGCAGCAAAAAGCCGCCGCCGCGCGCGCCGCAGGCAAGCTGCAGGATGAAATCACACCGGTCACCGCCCCAGACGGCAGCGTTGTCAGCGAAGACGGCTGCATCCGTGCGGATACAACGCTGGACGCGCTTGCAGGGCTTAAACCCGCATTCGATGCGGAGGGCAGCGTGACCGCGGGCACATCATCGCCGCTGACAGACGGTGCGGTGGCCACATTGATTACGACCGAAGAATTCGCCAAGGCAAACGGGCTTCATATCATGGCGCGCGTGCGCAGCATGGCGGTTTCCGGCTGCGCGCCCGAAATCATGGGCATCGGCCCTGTTGATGCGTCGCGCAAGGCGCTGAAGCGTGCGGGCTTGAGCATCGAAGATATTGATATTATCGAGCTCAACGAAGCTTTCGCCGCGCAGGCGCTGTCTGTGCTGCAGGAACTGGGCGCGGATGAATCGCGCGTGAATCTGGATGGCGGCGCGATTGCGCTGGGTCACCCGCTCGGCGCATCGGGCGGGCGTATCACGGGCAAGGCGGCCAGCCTTTTGAAACGCGAGGGTAAAAAACTCGCGCTGGCGACCATGTGCATCGGCGGCGGCCAGGGGATTGCGACCATTCTGGAAGCGGTCTGATAGGCATGAACGATATTTCAAAACTGCCGAAGGTTGATTTGCACATTCACCTCGAAGGCTCCATCACGCCCGCGATGGTGCGCAAGCTGGCGGATAAAAACGGGATTGAAATACCGGCGGGGCTGTTCGACGCCAGCGGTGAAAATTTCCATTGGCCGGATGACGGCACGGCGGCAGGCGCGCTGAAAGGCTTCGTCGAAGCCTACGACAAGGCAACGTCCGTGATGCGCGGGGTGGAAGATTTCGAAGCCGTCACCTATGACTACTTCGCCCGCAGCGCGGCCGAGGGCTGTATCTATGCGGAGCCGATTATTTCCGCCGAACATGGCGCCATGGCGGGATTGAGCTACGCCGAAATGATGGCCGCGATTACCGCAGGGTATGAGCGTGCCAAAGCCGAAACGGGTATCGAGGCGCGTTTTATCGCGACCTGCGTGCGCCATTACGGCCCCGCGGCCGCCATTCACGTCGCCGAAATCACGCGCGACAATCCGCATCCGCTGGTCACGGCCTTTGGCATGGCGGGGGATGAAAATGCGCATAGCGTGGCGGATTTCAAGGCCGCGTATGACATCGCCGCGCTGCCGTACCGCAACGCCCATGCAGGCGAAGCGGCAGGGGCGGAGAGCATCCGCGCCGCGCGGGAGCTTCTGGGCGTACGCCGTTTCGGCCACATGGTGCGCGCGATTGAAGACGCCGCACTGATGCAGGAGCAGCTGAAGATTAATGCGGTGCCGGAGGTCTGCGTCTCCAGCAATCTTTGCCTGAAAGTCTATCCGAATTACGCATCGCATCCGCTGCGCAAGTTTTTTGATGCGGGGTTGAAAGTCACGCTCGGCAGCGATGACCCGACATTCTTCGGCACATCTATCGGCCGCGAATACCAGATAGCGCACGAGCATTTTGGGTTTACAGTAGCCGAGCTTTTGCAAATCAGCCGCAATGCAATCGAAGAAGCCTTCTGTGATGAACAGACGCGGGCGAAGCTTTTACAGCGTATTCATGGTTATCGGGCTTGAGGCCTGGGCAACATCCGTTTCTCTATTTACGGGTCTTAGGTGCACTTACGGCAAAGTTTAAAGCTGTAAAGGCTCGGGGGACAGCCACCAGTGTGCGTGAGCAGGCCAGTTTGTATCTGGCAGCAGGGCATATTGAGAGCGTAGTAGGCTCTTTTAATGAAAAAAGCCGTGTGTCCCCCATAAAGAGAAAATGTAAAGAGAAATGCCAGAGGCACATAGGCGGCGGTTTTTATGGTGAGCGCGCGCCTTTTTTTAAACAAGAAGGCGATAGCTAGTAAAGAAGTGAGTGCCGCGAAGTCGAGCGCAAGCCGGTTTTCAAACTCTTTCTGGTCGTGCGCGCGGCTGTAGTCAGGCCAGCCTTTGGGATAATGTCCGTCAAGCAAATGGGCGAGTGGAAAAAAGGAAGGCAAGAAGCTTGCAGCCAGAACAGCGGTTGCGGCAAAAAAGTGAAACCTAGAAAGAGATGCATTTGAATCTTTTGTTGTGAGGCTTCTTGTTTTCATGAAGCTTTGAGCACAGCTAACCACATACCAAACAATGAAGAAACAAAGCACGCTCTTAAAGAGGCTGTATGCTCCGTTGGAGGCCAAGTTGCAGCCAGCATGTGCGGCGGTGGCGGGAAAGAAAAGCAGAATAAAAACGAGCGCTATGACGGTGAGAGGGGATGCCGCCATATAAAAGGGCTGTCTGTGCATCAAATCGTCCGCGTTTGCGGCGCGATGGTTTTTTCGACGGCTTTTACGAGCGCACCGCCGAGGGCGGGGTCGAGGGCGACGATGTCGGCGCCGGCGCCCTTGAAGGCGCGCAGCGCGGCGAAGTGTTCGGGGCTGCGGAGGTTGATTTTAAGGTCGGGCGCGGCATCGGCCGTTTCGGGCGCGCGGCTGCGCTGTGCGAATTCGGCTTCGCGGGATTTCAGTTTTTCGGCGGCCGCGTAAAACGCGGTCAGCGCGGCGCCCGCGGCAGGGCGGGCGGCGTCATTCTGGCTGTCGATGATTTGGCGGTGCAGGCGCGCGACATCGGATGCGGCGGCAAAGCTGCTGCCGAGCTTCCCGCCGAGGGCGGCAAGCGGCGATATTGTCTGCGGCTCTTTTTCCTGCATCTCTGCCATGGTATAAAGCCCCTTCGGAAGGACTTGTCCTTTTTGCGGATTTCCGCTATCTATTTTCCCTAAAAGCAAAGCTTTTGGTTCTTAAGCCCAGTATAGCGCATCTTTGCGGGTTTATGAGCAATCGTTTGGCTTACAATCTTACCGATTTGCGAAAGATTGTTATAACCATATCAAGTGATTGAAATGTCTAATAAATTCGACGTTATTGTGGTGGGTGGCGGCCATGCCGGCTGTGAAGCGGCGGCGGCATCCGCGCGTATGGGCGCGAAAACCCTGCTTTTGACGCATCGAATCGACACAATTGGCGCCATGTCGTGCAATCCGGCCATCGGTGGGCTCGGCAAGGGGCATCTGGTGCGCGAGATTGACGCGCTCGACGGCGTGATGGGCCGCGTGATTGACAAGGCGGGTATCCAGTTCCGCATGCTGAACGCAAGCAAGGGCCCCGCCGTGCGCGGGCCCCGTGCGCAGGCAGACCGCAAACTGTACCGCGAAGCCATGCAGGCCTTGCTGCTCGACTACCCGAACCTCACCGTAATCGGCGAGGGGGCGGAGGATATTTTGCGCGATGCGGCTGGCAACATCAGCGGTGTCATTTCGTCGGCGGGGACGCAGTATGACTGCGCGGCGCTTGTTATAACGACCGGCACTTTTTTGCGCGGGATTATTCACCGCGGCACACACCAGCACGAAGCGGGACGTATCGGCGAAAAGCCGTCAGTCGGCCTTGCGCTGGCGCTTGAAAAGTTGAACCTGCCGCTTGGCCGTTTGAAAACAGGCACGCCCGCGCGCCTTGATGGCCGCACGATTAACTGGAGCGTTTGCGAAGAGCAGCCGGGCGATACGCCGCCGGAGCCGTTTTCTTTTATGTCAAAAGAAGTCACGGTGCCGCAAATCAGCTGCTATATTACATATACCAACGAAAAGACGCATCAGGTCATTCGCGACAATCTGCACGTCGCGCCGATGTATTCGGGGCAAATCAAATCTTCCGGCCCGCGTTATTGCCCGTCTATCGAAGATAAAATCGTGCGCTTCGCCGACAAAGACCGCCACCAGATTTTCCTCGAGCCCGAAGGGCTCGACGACCATACGGTTTACCCCAACGGCATTTCGACATCGCTGCCTGCCGAGGTGCAGGAAGCGCTCATCCGCACTATTCCGGGGCTTGAAAATGTCACGATTATCGAGCCCGGCTATGCGATTGAATACGACTATGTTGACCCGCGCGCGCTAAAACGCACGCTGGAAGTCAATGCTGCACCCGGGCTGTTTCTGGCGGGGCAAATTAACGGCACTACCGGATATGAAGAGGCGGGCGCGCAAGGCCTCATGGCCGGTATCAACGCCGCGCTGGTTGCAGCTGGCCGTGCCGAAGAATTCATCCTCGACCGTGCGGACGGTTATATGGGCGTGATGATTGACGACCTTGTGACGCAAGGGGTGACGGAACCTTACCGCATGTTCACCAGCCGCGCGGAATACCGCCTGCTGCTGCGCGCCGATAACGCCGACCAGCGTTTGACGCCGCTGGGTCTTTCCATCGGCTGCGTGGGTGCTGACCGCGCTGCGGCCTTTGCCGAAAAGCAGCAAAAACTCGAAGCGGCACGCACGCTGGTGCATAGCCTGCAAGCCCTGCCGGTGGAGCTGGAGCGCCGCGGGTTTAAAGTCAATCAGGACGGCATCAAACGCTCCGCCCATGACCTCATGCGCTATCCGGATATCAGCTTTGACAATCTGGCCAGCATTTGGCCGGAGTTGGCGGATATCGAGCGTGATATCGCCGAACAGGTCGAAATCGACGCGCGTTACGCCGGATATATCCAGCGGCAGGAAGCGGATATTCAGGCTTTCCGCCGCGATGAAAACCTGAAGCTGCCCAAAGATCTCGACTACAGCCGCGTGGGCAGTCTGTCGAATGAAATGCAGCTGAAGCTGCGCCAGCATGCGCCGGACACGCTGGGCGCGGCATCGCGCATTCCGGGCGTGACGCCCGCCGCGCTGGTCGCCTTGCTGCGTCATGTCAAACGCCGTGACCGCGAGGAGCGAGACGTTGCCTGAAGAAACCCTTGATAAAGTTTTCCTGCGCTACGGCTTTGGTGTTTCACATGAAACATTGGCGGCGCTGGGCACATACGAAACCCTGCTGCTGAAATGGCAGAAGGCCATCAATCTGGTCGGCCCCTCGACGCTGGATGCACTGGCGGAGCGGCACTTTTTCGACTCTGCCCAGCTGTTCCGCTATATCCCCGATATTAACGTCCGTCTGGTCGATATGGGCTCGGGCGCCGGTTTTCCGGGGCTTGTGCTCTCGCTTCTGGGGGTCAAGGAAGTCCACCTGATTGAATCCGACGTGCGCAAGGCGACTTTCCTGCGTGAAGTTTCACGGGAAACAAAAGCCGCCGCACATATCCACGATACCCGCGTAGAAGACGTGCAGCTGCCTAAAATAGATGTTTTCACGGCGCGCGCGCTGGCGCCGCTCAAAGACCTGCTGTCTTATATGCACCGCCTCTCCACCCCCGGCCACGCGTCCTATGGCCTGTTTATGAAGGGCATGCAATATCAGGAAGAGCTGGATAAAGCCGCCAAACAGTGGTCTTTTGACGTCGAAACCTATCCCAGCATGACGGATTTGGCCAGTAAAGTTATTAAAATCAGTAACTTATCCAAAAAATAAGCTATTTTTCAGGATTGTTTCATGTGAAACAGGCCTGCGGGCGGGAAACATAATTTGCCTTGCCCGCCGCAGGGGATTCGCGCTATTTACTGGACATGACCCAGCCCTCAGACACATATACCCAAAACGCGGCCCCTGCCGCCGATAAACCCGCGGACGGCGTTTCTGCCTCCCCCCGTTTGTCCGGCCCGCGCTATATCAGCATTTCAAACCAGAAAGGCGGCGTGGGCAAAACCACCACCGCTGTCAACCTCGCAACCGCACTGGCCGCTGTCGGCAAGCAGGTTTTGCTGGTGGACCTCGACCCGCAGGGCAACGCCTCGACCGGCCTTGGCATTGACCGCGCTGACCGCGACCAAGGCTCTTACGAGCTTTTGTTCGGCGAGACGACGGCAGACGAAGCCGCCGCCGCGACCAAAGTGCCGGGGCTTTATTGCATCCCGTCCTCCATGCACCTGTCGGGGGCGGAGATTGAACTGATTGACGCCGACAACCGCGAGTTTCGCCTGCGCGACGGCCTTGCCGCCGCCACGCGCCGCTATGACTATGTGATTTTCGACTGCCCGCCCGCGCTGAACCTGCTCACCCTTAACGCCCTTGCGGCGTCTGACGGCGTTCTGGTGCCGCTGCAATGCGAATTTTATGCGCTGGAGGGCCTCAGCCACCTTGTGAATACCATCGAGCGCGTGCGCGATGCATTTAACGACAAGCTGGAGCTGCTGGGCATCGTGCTGACGATGTATGACAAACGGAATAATCTGTCAAATCAGGTTGCCGACAACGTGCGCGAATTTTTTGGCGACAAAGTTTACGACACCGTCATCCCGCGTAACGTGCGTATTTCCGAAGCACCGTCCTTTGGCCTGCCCGCGATTGTCTATGATATGTCGTGCAGCGGCTCGCAAGCCTATATCCATCTGGCGCGCGAGATTCTGAAACGCGAAAAAAACCTGCGTGATGCCGCGCTGAAATCTATGGCCGAAGCCGAGGGAGTCCCCGCATGAGTACCGACCCGAAAAAACGCGGCCTTGGCCGCGGCCTCGACGCGCTGTTCCGCGACGTGAAAAAAGAAGAGGCAACCTTGCAGCAGAAAAAGGCTGCAACGCCCGCGTCCGCCGCACCTGCTGCCGCGCCTCAGTCTGCGGTTCAGGCCGCGCCCGTGCGCCGCGCCGAAGAAATGTTGAAACCGTCCGAAGCGAACGCCCCCGCGCAGCCGCCGCGCCGTTTGCCCGTTGACCGCCTGAAGCCCGGTAAATATCAGCCGCGCAGCCATTTCGATGATGACGCGCTGGCGCAGCTGGCGGATTCCATCGGCGCGCATGGCGTTTTGCAGCCGCTTCTGGTGCGCCCTATCGAAGGCATGATGTACGAAATCATCGCGGGTGAGCGCCGCTGGCGCGCTGCGCAAAAAGCGCGCGTGCATGATGTACCGGTGGTTATCCGCGACCTGACCGACAAAGAGGCGATGGAAATCGCGCTCATTGAAAACCTGCAGCGCGAAGACCTTTCCGCCATCGAAGAGGCCGAAGGCTACGAGCGTTTGATGCAGGAATTCGGCCATACGCAGGATATGCTTTCGCAGCAGCTGGGCAAAAGCCGTAGCCATGTCGCGAATACCTTGCGTCTTTTGAAACTGCCTGCGCCTGTGCGTAAAATGGTGCAAACCGGCGCGCTGAGCGCCGGCCATGCCCGCAACCTTGTCGGCCTCAAAGAAGCCGAGCAGATGGCAGCTGTTATCGTGAAGCGCGGGCTGAATGTGCGCCAGACCGAAAAAATGGTGCAGCAGCTGAACGGCGGCGACAAGAAAAAGCCCGCGGCGCTGAAAACCAAAGGCTTCGCGCAAAAAGACGTCGATATTCTGGCGCTGGAGCAGAAAATGTCCACGCTGCTCGGCATGAAATTCGTGATTGATGGCGAAGGTAGTGCGGGTAAGCTGAGTATCGAGTATAAAAATCTCGACCAACTGGATGATATTATCGCCCGCCTGTCGCGCGCGCCGCAGCGCCATTGAGCTGAATGAATATTCAAAAAAATGTCACCGTATTGTCACAGATACGGTGACTTCTTTTACGTCGATAAAAAGGAAAACCATGACTGTCTTGCCCGCCTGCCCGCTCTGCTCCTCGTCCTATACCTACCTTGACCGCGGTATGTATATTTGCCCCGAATGTGCGCACGAATGGTCTGAGGCGGCGGCCGCCACGCCGGAGGACAGCGCCGCAAAAATCGTGCGCGACGCAAATGGCACGGAGCTAAAAGACGGCGATACCGTCAGCATCATCAAAGACCTGAAAGTCAAAGGCTCATCGACTGTTGTGAAGGTCGGCACCAAGGTCAAAAATATTCGTCTTGTCGATGGCGACCACGATATCGACTGCAAAGTCCCCGGCATCGGGCCGATGGGGCTGAAATCCGAATTCGTGAAAAAAGTCGCGGAGTAATCCGCAGATTTACGCGCGGCGGCGGAGCGAGCGGGCGCCGGTTTGCGCCAGCGACAAAATCGCGCGGCCGCAAAGCAGGTTCGGGTCGGCGCCGGTTTGTTTGCATTTGGCTTCGACCGACATCAAAAGGGCGAGCGCCTGTTGCAGCTGTTCCATGCCCCAGCCGGTGACTTGCGCTTCAAACGCCGCTTTGTGCTTCCAGAAAACTTCGGGGCGCAGTTTTTTCATGGCGACGTCGATATTTTCGCCGCGGTCGATGCGCGCGCGGGTCAGCGACAGGCGCGTGAAATAGTTTTGCAGCGTGCGCAACACCGTCACCGCCGCGACGCCTTCGGACAGGACGAAGGTCAGGATGCGGTCAGCTTCGGCATAAAGGCCGCTTGCTACATGTTTTGAAAGGTCATCCAGCGACAGGGCGGCGCTGGCGCCCACGCAGGCCATGACGTCATTCATGGTGATGTTGCGATTATCGCCCATGTATGTCACGAGTTTTTCAATTTCGCTGCGCGCTACGCCGCGGTCGCCCACGACATTCGCCGCCATATAAACCAGCGCGTCGGACGGCATGTTGTACCCGGCGGCTTTCAAGCCGTCTTTCAGCACGCGGGCAATATCGCGTTCATCTTCGACATAGCAGGGCAGCGCGGCGGCGTTGGGCGCGGATTCAAACAACTGGCGCAGGCCGGAGCGGGGCGGCAATTCCCCCGCCGATACCAGCACAAGGTTATCGCCAGCGCGCAAGGCCTCCAGCGCCGCGCGAATGGCGTTCACGGCCTTGTCGTCTGCATCGCGCAGGCGCACCACACGGCGGCCGCCGAGCATCGAAATCGATTGCGCTTCGTCCAAAAGGCGGGAGGGATTGTCGCCCAGCTCGTCCGCCGCAAATTCGACAACGCCAAACGGGTCGTTGGCATCGGGCACGATATGGCGGGTCAGCAGGTTCATGCGCTCGCGTATCAAGCCCTCGTCGGGGCCATAGACCAGCACCGCCAGCATGTCGGGCGGCGGGTTTTTGGCGAAACCGTCGATGGCTTTGAAGGCAAGCTTGACCACAAAGCCCCCTTACGGCTGCGTGTTTTTAGTGTGGAAATGCAGCGCCAGTGCGGTTTGCACGCTGTCTGCCAGCTCGTCCAGCAAATGCTCGTTCAGGCTTTCCTTGGATGACAGCGTCGCGAACTGGTTGTCCAGCAGGTTATAGCTGCCAAGGGCGCGCTGCTTGCGCTCCAGCACCACAGTGCCGCTTGCGCGCTCCCGCAGGCGCATGACGGTTGAAATTTCCATCAGCGCGCGGGTATAGGTCGCATCCTTGCGCACGGCCTGGTTGGTCAGGGTCGTTTGCAGCGGGGCGATTTCCAGCACAAAGGGCGCATCGGCGGGGCGTCCGGCCAGATACAGGCGGTCTATCAGCGCATTGCGCAGGTATTGCCCTTCACGGTCGGGGATATTCGCAATCTCGACGTTGCTATAGGCGGCGGCGACGCTTTTTTGCGACGCTGCATCGGGGCGGGCGTACATGGGCTCGAACCCGCAGGCGGAGGGCAGCAGCAAAAGCGGCAGCAGCAATAGCGCCCGCAGGTTTTTATCCGACGACATTGATAATCCTGTTCGGCACGACAATGATTTTCTTGGGCGCTTTACCCTCCAGCGCTTTTTGCACGGCGGGGTCGTCCATGGCGGCTTTTTCGGCGGCTTTCTGGTCGATGTCGCGCGGCAGCTGCACGGTTGCGCGCAGTTTGCCGTTGACCTGAATGGCGATGGTGACGGTGTCGCTCGACAGCAGGCTTTCATCCGCTTGCGGCCAGCCCTCGTCAACAACCAGCGTCGCGTTGCCCAGATGTGCCCACAGCTCTTCGGCCAGATGCGGCATCATGGGCGCCATCAGCTTAATCATCGCCTCGATACCTTCGCGGCGCACGTCGGCATCGCCGCCCTGCGTGGTGAAATCTTCCAGCGCGTTTGAAAGCTCCCGCAGGCGCGCAACCGATTTGTTGAAATGAAAACGGTCAAGGTCCTGCGTCATTTCGTGAATGGTTTTGTGGATGCGGCGGCGCATGGCCTCGCTATCCGCTTTACCGCCGGTAGCCGCGCTGTCTTGCAGCATGACCAGACGCCAGACGCGGTTGACGTATTTCCACGCGCCTTCGATACCGCTTTCCGTCCATTCCAAATCGCGCTCCGGCGGACTGTCGGACAGAATAAACAAACGCGCGGCATCGGCGCCGTAGGTCTCCAGAATTTCCACGGGGTCCACCGTGTTTTTCTTGGACTTGGACATTTTTTCGATACGGCCGACGGTGACGGGCGAATTGTCTGCCTTTTTATAAACCGCATTGCCGCTAAATTCGATTTCGGCGGGGTACAGCCATTTGCCGTTCTGGTCTTTGTAGGTTTCATGCGTGACCATGCCCTGCGTGAACAGCGCGGTGAACGGCTCGTCAAAATTCAGGTATCCGCATTTTTTGAGCGCACGGGTAAAGAACCGCGCGTACAAAAGGTGCATAACGGCATGTTCCACACCGCCGATGTATTGGTCAACGGGCGCCCAGTAGGCGACTTTGTCTTTGTCAAAACCGCGTTCTTCGTTTTTCGGGTCGCAATAACGGAACTGGTACCACGAGCTTTCAAAGAAGGTGTCAAACGTATCCGTCTCGCGCTCCGCCGCTGCGCCGCAGGCGGGGCAGGTGGTGTTTTTCCACGTCGGGTGATGCGCAATCGGGTTGCCCGGCTGGTCAAAACTGACATCTTCGGGCAGCGTGACGGGCAGGTCTTTTTCCGGCACCGGCACAATGCCGCAGGACGGGCAATGCACGATAGGCACGGGGCAACCCCAATAACGCTGGCGGCTGATGCCCCAGTCGCGCAGGCGGTATTGCGTGGTGCCTTGGCCTTTGCCGAGTTTTTCCATGCGCGCAATCGCTGCGCGCTTGGCATCGTCCGACGTCATGCCGTTCAGAAAATCCGAATTATTCAGCTTGCCGGGGCCGGTATAGGGCTCGTCCTTGATGGCGAAGGTTTTGGCGTCTTCGCCCTCCGGAATGACGACGGGGATGATGTCCAGTTTGTATTTGCGGGCGAATTCGAAATCGCGCTGGTCATGCGCGGGGCAGCCAAAAATCGCGCCCGTACCGTAATCCATCAAAACGAAGTTGGCGATGAACACGCGCAGTTTTTTATCGGCGGCGAAGGGGTGAATAACCTCGACGCCGGTGTCGAAGCCGATTTTCTCCGCCGTTTCCAAAACCGCTTCGGATGTGCCAAGGCGGCGACATTCGGCGATAAAATCGCGCACGCCCGCGTGTTTTTCGGCCAGCGCGGCGGCAATCGGGTGGTCGGGCGACAGCGCAACGAAAGACGCGCCGAACAGCGTGTCGGGGCGGGTCGTGAAAACTTCGATGTCAGATGCGCCCGCGTCCTTCGCGGTGTCGTTCGGGGCGATGTCAAAACGGAAATTCAAACCCTGCGATTTGCCAATCCAGTTTTCCTGCATGATGCGGACTTTTTCCGGCCAGCCGGGCAGGGTATCGAGCCCCGCCAGCAAATCATCGGCAAAATCGGTGATTTTCAAGAACCACTGTTTCAGCTTGCGGCGCTCCACCGGCGCGCCGGAGCGCCAGCCGCAGCCGTCCACAACCTGCTCGTTCGCCAGCACCGTGTTTTCGATGGGGTCCCAGTTCACGAAGCTTTCTTTTTGGTACGCCAGACCTGCTTTGAGGAAGTCGAGGAAGAATTTCTGTTCATGCCGGTAATACTCCGGCGTGCAGGTCGCCACCTCGCGGTCCCAGTCGATGGCCAGACCCATCATGTCCATCTGTCCCTTCATGACCGCAATATTCTGGTGCGTCCATGCGGCGGGGTGGGTTTTGTTTTCAATCGCAGCGTTTTCCGCGGGCAGGCCAAAGGCATCCCAGCCCATCGGGTTCAAAACGTTGAACCCCTGCGCGCGTTTAAAACGGGCAACCACGTCCGACAGCGTGTAGTTGCGCACATGCCCCATGTGCAAACGACCCGACGGGTAGGGGAACATGGCAAGGGTGTAAAACTTGCGCTTGGTTTCGTCTTCGGCAACGGCAAAGCTGCCGCGGTCACGCCAGACGTTTTGCCAATGGGCTTCCGCGCGTTTGATATTGTATCTGTCTTGCATGGATATATGTCCTTCAGGTCGGAAACCTGCCGGCGGCAGCGGGTGCGCCGCGCCGTGCGGCGGGTAAAAAACGGATTAGTTCAGGCGGCCCATTTGCGCCACGCGCAGTTCACGCGCGCGCGTCAGAATGGCGTTTTCAATGCCAAGACCCATTTCGGGTGTGACCGCCGCATCGCGCCAGTTGCCGCCCTGCTTGGTCTGTTTGAATACCGCTACGCGCACGCCGTCGGAGCGCAGCTGGCGGTCGAGGATGAAAACGTTCAGCTTGAAACGCTCCCCCTGTACGTCCGGGTTTTCGTACCAGTCCGTCAGGATAACCCCGCCGAAGGGGTCGGCGGATGCCAGCGGCATGAACGACACCGTATCCAGCGACGCGCGCCACAGGAAACTGTTGACGCCGATACCCGCGCCGCCTTCGGACGGTTCGTCATCGCTGCCGAAAAGTTTATCGCCCAGCGATTTGCCTTCGCCGAAAATCGTTTCGCGCTTTTGGTCGCTGTAGAGGATTTTATCGCTGCCCTTGGGGCGCGTGGGATAGCTGGCTTCGCGTTTGACACCCTCGCAGCCCGCCAAAAGCAAAACCGCCACCAGCGTCAGCAAAGAGCGGCGCAGAAAAGAGCGGGGGCGCGAAGAAAGGCGGGCGGTTTTTGTCATGTCGGTTGTCCTGTAGCTGTCCTGTACATGTTTATATATAGAGACATTTAGATACCATGAACCCACCCGCGCATACAATAACAAGAGGACGTGTCCCGCGCCCCGAATAAGAGGCCGCTTCGCGTCGGGAACAGGCCAGCGCGGCATGTTCCCGATAAACACGCAGCAGCGGCCAAAACCCCGCGCCAATCGCGCGCTACGGGGGCGGAGTCGCCCCCCGCGTGCCGCTTTGCAAGGGCTTTCGGCCGCGCCGCAGGCAGATTCCTGCCCTCGCCCCGCGGGGGTTCAGCAATATGACAAAAATGTATCAATCCGCCCAAAAACCCGCCAAAACCGCGGAAATCTTCAAAAAATTCAACATTATTTTACTTAAACCATGAGAGGGTGATGTTGCGCGGATGCCACACAGACCGCTGTATGTGATTTCGGGCGCTTTGTTCAGGTTGACCGTCTGCCGTGCCCTCGGATATTTCTTTTTGTA